>DWXK01000051.1 GCA_019119205.1 Candidatus Mediterraneibacter intestinavium | reverse complement strand
AGGAGCAGGTTGTTCTCTGCGTCAACTCTGACAACCTCGAGATTCTGAACTGTGATCTTCTTGTTACCCATCTGTCCAGGCATTTTCTTGCCCTTGAATACTTTACTCGGATCAGATGCAGCACCGTTTGAACCGGCATGACGATGGAACTTGGAACCGTGTGTCATAGGTCCTCTGCTCTGGCCGTGACGCTTGATCGCGCCCTGGAAACCTTTACCTTTGGAGATTGCAGTTGCATCGATGTGATCCCCTGCCTCAAAGATATCAGCCTTGATCTCCTGAGCAAGTGTATATTCCTCAGCATTGTCGAATCTGAATTCTTTTACATATCTCTTTCCGGATACGCCTGCTTTGTCAAAATGACCTTTCTCAGCCTTTGTCACACCATTTCTGTGTGCGACTTCTTTCTTGCCGCTGTTGTCCTTTGTGATGATCTTCTCTTTCTTGTCTACGAATCCGACCTGTACCGCGCTGTATCCGTCGTTCTCAACAGTCTTGACCTGTGTTACCACACACGGTCCTGCCTGAAGGACAGTTACCGGGATCAGAGTGCCGTTCTCTTCGTTGAAGATCTGGGTCATTCCAACTTTTGTAGCTAAGATAGCTTTCTTCATTATAATTACCTCCTGTGATTTACAGCGGAACGCTCTCGCGCTCATCCTAAATTATAGGAATACTGTTTGATTGTTCTTTCGTCCTATTTGGACTTCATTTTGATATCGATGTAAACACCAGCCGGCATTTCCAGTCTGGAAAGTGCGTCCACAGTCTTCTGTGTCGGCGTGATGATATCGATCAGTCTTTTATGAGTTCTCTGCTCGAACTGCTCTCTGGAGTCTTTGTACTTGTGTACTGCTCTCAGGATCGTCACTACCTCTTTCTTAGTCGGCAGCGGCACCGGTCCGCTCACCTGTGAACCGTTCTTTTTTACAGTTTCGATGATTTTCTTTGCGGATGCATCAACCAGCTGATGATCATACGCTTTCAGTGTGATTCTCATTACTTGACTTGCCATAAAAAAAGTCGCCTCCTTTTCGTACTTTTGACTTCAGTACGACAAGCGGTGACTGTACACTCTCCCGTGTGTGTCGTGAGAAACATACACGTTGTTTCATACTTTTCCCTTTTCTGGTAATCAGTAATCAGTTGTGATTCGTACAGTGACTTGTCGCCAGTTTCCTAACTTGACATTCGCTCCACGGAAAACCTGCCTTCGCTTATCTTTTTGCTCCGGCAGCAACCTCTCGCTTCACAGCTATCATGTCACAGCCCTCTTAGTATATCGAATGAAGGAATTTATTTCAAGTAGTTTTTTAGATTTTTTGTATTTTTTTTCGTACAATCCTCATTCTTGACATTGCCGTGTTAAAGTGTTATAGTGTATATGATTTATAAAGGGTGACCAAAGGCGGTTTTTCTAGAGGAGAAGACCGCTTTTTTACTTTTTATAGATCGGCATTTGCTACTGTACGGACACCGACGCCGGATGTTTCCCCAAGGCATCCCCGCAGAGGCGTCCCCTCCGGAAATGCACCCTCTTTGCAGGATATTCCCCAATTTGCATTTTCGAGATGCACAGCAGCAGAGAGAATCCTCTCAATTACATACCAGAGAGCAGAGGGAGAAGGACCGGTTCCTTCTCCCTCTGCTCTTCTCTATGCTTTAACTCCGTGCCTGATCTACAAGTTCCGCTCAAAGATTACTTTTGATCTTTTCGATCATCTTCTTATATTCCTCATCTGAGAGATATACTTTTCCCGGGTTCATCTCGAACACGCCGCCCCACTCAAATCCGTCCTTATACTTCGGCACAAGATGCATATGGAGGTGGCAGCCGGTATCCCCATATGCCCCGTAGTTCACCTTGTCCGGGTGGAAGGCAGCGTGGATAGCTTTTGCCGCTCTCGCCACATCAGCAAAAAACGCATCTCTCTCCTCATCGCTGATGTTGACGATCTCGCTGACATGGTCTTTGTACGCTACGATGCAGCGTCCCGGATGGCTCTGCTCCTTAAAGAGGATCAGGGAACTGACACTCAGGTCGCAGATATAGATCCCGAATTGCCCAAGAAGTTCTCCCCTCATACAGTAACCACAGTTCTAATCTTTCATGTTACATTTCCTCCTTTTATATTTTGCTTTATCTTAAGGGCTGTTTTCCAGCCCCTGAAGACATTCCTCCGCGCCTCTTCAGTCCGGCGCTGCGCACTGCGCAGCCGCCGCATTGGTCCGTCCTTCTTTATCCCAGGATCTTCGCGATCTCGGGGAACACCTGCACGCTCCGTTTCAGGATCCCCTGGGTATGTGCGATCAGTATCCCATAATTGGTCATCGGCACTCCCTGATCCCGGGCACAGGCAAGCCTGTATCTCATCTCTCTCTCATTCAGCATGCACCCGCCGCAGTGCACCACCAGTTTATATTTTCCAAGTTCATCCGGGAACTCCGTCCCGGACGTCGTCTCAAAGCGGATCTCTTTCCCCGTATATTCCCTGATCCAGCGCGGTATCTTCACCGTCCCGATATCATCGCACTGTCTGTGGTGCGTACAGCCTTCACTGATCAGGATGGTATCGCCGTCCTGAAGGGTATCCAGCGCCGCCACGCCCCGGACGGCTTCCTCCAGATTTCCTTTATATCTCGCAAAAAGGATGGAAAATGAAGTGAGAAGGATATCTTCCGGAGTATCCTCTGCCACTTTCCGGAAGGCCTGGCTGTCTGTTATGACAAGTTTCGGTTTCTCTCCCAGACGCTCCAGCGTTCCCCGCAGTTCATTTTCCTTCACTACCACCGACACCGCATCCGCCTCCAGGATATCCCGGATCGTCTGCTGCTGGGGAAGGATCAGGCGGCCCTTAGGAGCCGCTTTGTCGATGGGCACCACAAGGACCACAAGATCCGACGGTCCGATCAGGTCCCTGACGATATATCTCTCCGGCCCTTCCTCCTGCGCCAGACAGGCAAGCCTCTCTTTTAATTCATTTATCCCTGTTCCATCTGCAGCACTGACCGAGAGAAGCTGTTCTTCCGAAAGATCCAGCTGCGCTCTCACCCGGTCCTCCTGTTCTTCCACAGCCGGATCTGACAGCGCATCCTTCTTGTTCAGCACTATTATATAAGGAAGTTTCTTTCTTCGTATCCGCTCAAGGAGCGCAGCGTCCTCCCGAGATACCCCGGCTGTCCCGTCCAGCACGAGCACCGCTGTATCTGTCCTGTTCAGCACCTGGTAACTCTTCTTTACGCGGAGAGCTCCCAGTTCCCCCTCGTCGTCGATCCCCGGCGTGTCCATCATCACGACCGGTCCCAGCGGAAGGAGTTCCATGGATTTATAGACAGGGTCTGTAGTCGTCCCTCTCACTTCCGACACGACAGCGATATCCTGTCCTGTTACAGCGTTCATAACACTGGATTTTCCCGCATTTCGCTTTCCAAAAAAGCCGATGTGCACCCGTTCCGACATCGGCGTCTGATTCATACTCATTTCAGTGTACCTCCTGACAGATCTCTTCTTTGGCGGGGACATGTGGGAATCGAACCCACCCGGGACGCCTCGCGCGCCCCACTCAGGTTTTGAAGACCCGGAAGCACACCAGTCACTTTTCTGCCCCCATAGAAGAAAACCGGTGTACAGCGGAAATGTCCTTCCCTGCACACCGATTCCGTCTTCTTTATAATAGTAGCAGACTCCGCCTTTTATTTCAAGGATGGAGAATGCTGCCGCAGCAGTGTACTAGACCATACACTCATGCAGTTCTTCCTGTTCGATCCCTTTTTCAGCCATGACCTCCAGCACCTGGCTCCTCGCTTCCGGCGGCGCACACCATGCAAGCCCGCATCCGGCGGAGATTGACCTCGGGACAGGGATCAGCCTTCCCGGGACCTGATGCTCCCCGCAGGCTTTTTCCATCGCCATGGCGTCAGCCGTTGTATGGAAAGTGACGACAAGCTTTAATTCTCTCTTTCTCATAGTACTCACTCGATCACGACAGCGAAGCCGTCTTCTGTCTCTGTGGACGTCGTCTTTCTCCCACGGTCTTTTGCGAACTTCTCCACATTCATTTTCTGATGAGGTTCTGTCACAAGCACCCTCACCGGTCCCTTTTCCTGTTTCAGCGCCTCTGCGGTCAGCATCAGAGGCTCCGGGCATGACAATCCTCTTGCGTCAACTTCTCTCATGTTTTTCCCTCTTTTCTATCTTCCTTCACTTCTCTTATCAGTAAATGCGATCACGAAACACACGATGATACACAGGATGACCGCTGCCTTTCCGTTTGCCGGGACTGCTCCCGCAATGATCTCCTGCGTCTCTGCGTCCAGAGCGGTCCCGCTGGCTGCCAGCCCGAAGTTATGAGCCGCAGCAGCACCTGCGAACATTCCCAGGACCGTCACTGCGGAATCAGAGGATCCCTGTCCCGCAAGGATCAGCTGGCGCAGGGGGCATCCGCCCGCCAGCACTGCCGCGAATCCTACAGCATACATCCCCAGTACATTCCAGAGATGCTCAGAGTGAGCGATCATTCCAGGCGTGTCAAAGCCCAGTACAAATCTTCCCGTCGCAGCATTGAAGACGAGCATGACCACAAAGAATCCTCCGATGATCGTGAGCAGGTCAAAGTTTCTCATGAGGATCACATCGCGGATGCTTCCGGCAAAGCACATTCTTGATTTCTGTGCTGCAGCGCCAAAGATCAGCCCTCCGATCAGAGACAGAAGGATCGGTGCATGCATGCTCCCCGGTCCGCTGGTGCTGCTCTTTAAAAGTGTGGTCCCCAGTGCAAGGACCAGCACTCCCAGCATAAGCACCGGCAGGACTCCGCCGCTGACTCTGTTCGTCAGGTGAGCCCTTCCCAGGCTGAATCCTTTCTTAAGCGCAAATACCCCGGTCCCTACACCGAGGATAAATCCGATCAGTGCGACCCACGCGTTCAGATCCCCGGCAGACATCCGGATGATCATACGCAGCGGGCAGCCCAGAAACACCAGAGATCCGATGGCGAGTATCATTCCCAGCACAAAGCGCACCATGGGCGACGAACCTGCGGTAGAGCGGTATTCTTTTGTCGCCACAGAGATAAGGAACGCTCCCAGCACCAGACCGATGATCTCCGGTCTCGCATACTGTACCGCCTCTGAGGAATGCATCCCCAGCGCGCCCGCCGTGTCGCGGATGAAGCACGCGATGCAGAACGCCATGTTCGCCGGATTGCCGAAGTACGCAAGACATGCTGCCACAACGCCGCAGATGACGCCCGCAAGAGCGAGCTTTTTCTTCGAATCAGATAAATTCATTATGTTTCCCTCCTACTCAGTCAGTTCCTTTATCGCCTTTATGGCAGAATCGACTTCTTCTTTTGTGTTGTAATGAGAGAAACTGAACCTGACCGCGCCCTGCCCTTCTGTCCCCAGCGCCCGGTGCATGAGCGGGGCGCAGTGTGCTCCCGGACGTGTCACGATCCCATAGGAGACATTCAGCTCGTCGCTCACTTCCGACGAATCATATTCCCCGATGTTCAAAGCGACAACAGGACATCTCTCCTCCGCGTCAAAGTCCCCGTATATCTTTACTCCCGGGATCCGGGAAACGCCTTCATAAAAGCATCGCATCAGCGAGAGTTCCTTTTCCCGGATCTTATCCATCCCGGACTCCATGATATAACCGACCGCCGCCCTCAGCCCGGCTATCCCGTGACCGTTCAGGGTTCCTGCTTCAAGAGCCGTTGGCATCACGGAAGGATGGAACGGATCATAAGTATCAACGCCGCTCCCGCCGGAGAGCAGAGGACGAATCTTCACACCGCTCCTCACATACATCCCCCCGGTCCCCTGAGGCCCCAGAAGGCTCTTATGTCCGGTAAAGCAAAGGACATCGATCCCCAGCCCCTGCACATCGATGGGATATATCCCTGCCGTCTGGGAGGCATCCACAACAAACAGGATCTTTCTTCTCCCGGCGATCTCACCCACTCTTCTCAGGTCGATCATATTTCCTGTCAGATTGGACGCATGAGTACATACGACTGCCCTTGTATTCTCCTTTATCGCCGCCTCAAGCTCTTCATATGAGATGTTCCCTTTTTCATCGCAGCCGATGACCGTAAGTTCGCAGCCCCGCTCTCTGCACTCATACAGCGGGCGGAGCACAGAATTATGCTCCAGTACCGTTGTGACCACATGGTCTCCTTCCGAAAAGAGACCTTTCAGAGCGATGTTCAGGCTCTCTGTAGAATTTGCAGTAAACACGATGCAGTTTGCGCTTTCCGCGTGAAAGAACTCCGCCAGAACCTCCCTTGCCCCGTAGATCATCCGCGCAGCTCCAAGAGCCGGTTCTGAGGCGCCGCGTCCTGCATTTCCCAGGGTGTCGAACGCTTCCAGCACTGCCTTTTTTACCGCATCGGGTTTATGTAATGTTGTCGCCGCATTGTCCAAGTAGATCATCGGTTCTTTTTCTCCCTTTCCACAAGTACAAGTATATTCCTCTTCCAGATCTCCGTCTAATCGAAAACCCTGATACCATTTCCACACTTATCGATATCATCTATAACTGAAACAGTTCTTTGACCGTTTTGATAAACTTCTCCGCCTCCGGCGTGACCGGTCTCGTCCTGTCATACACCAGGTTGATGTTCCGTGTCCCGCCTTCTCTCCCGAGAGGAAAGGCAAGGAGTTTCCCGCTGCTGATCTCATCCTCCGCTGCCAGCCGGGACAGGATCGCAACTCCCATGCCGCTCCTGACAGATCTTTTGATCGTCTCCTGGTTCTCCATACTCGCAGCAATGTTCAGCCCGTCCATATCCACTCCCATCTGCCCGAGCAGTCTTTCCGCCTCTCTTCTGGTCCCCGAACCAACCTCCCGGAGTATGAGCGGTTCTTTCATGATCCACTCTGTGACCTCCTGCCCCAGGCGGAAGCGGAACTTTTCATTCCCGGGCGCGATGACCACCAGTTCGTCCCGGTAAAAAGGCAGATAAGCGCACCGCTTCTCCTCCAGCTGTGTCCCGGCAAATCCCAGGTCCGCCCTGCGGGAGATGATCTGTTCCACCACCCCCGCGCTGTCCGTCTCCATCACCTGGAGCTGTTCTCCCGGATATTTCTCCTGATAGCGGACCATGATCCGGGGCAGAAGATACTGGGAAGGGATCGTAGAGGCAGCGATCCGGAGCGTCCGCTTCTCCTTCTCTCTGAGTCCGAAATGTTCTTTTATCTTTCGCTCGATGCGGAGCATTTCCTCTGCATATCCATACAGTTCCCGTCCCGCGTCGGTAAGTTCGACCGTCTTTGTGTTCCGCCGGAGCAGGCAAACGTCCAGTTCCCTCTCCAGCGCCGCCACATGGGCGCTCACCGTCGGCTGTGTGAGATACAGCCGTCTTGCAGCCTCAGAGAAATTTTTCGTCTCTGCCACCTTCACGAACGCTTCCAGCTGTTTCAGATTCATCTGTTCTTCACCCTCTCTGTCTCCGCTCCTTCTTTTCTCGTCAGCCCGGTCCGGTCCGTATACTCCAGGATCTGTCTGGCGCACTTCCGGCTCGTGCCAAACATGTCTCTCACCCGGGCGATCGTGATCTTTCCCTCTGAGTCCAGGATCTTCCTGATCTCCTGCTCCGCTCTTTCCATATATACAGGCAGTGTGTAAACACCCGGAGAAACTTCCCGCGCGATCTCCTGTTCTGACAAAAGACGAAGGATCTCTGCCGCTTTTTCTGCCGCCATCCCCTCCGGGACGATCTCTTCTCCAGATACGAAACTGTATCCGGCTTCCTCCGCCGCATACTGCAGTTTCTCCTTCACCGCGAGATAATCCCTGTCTTCTGCCGGGCGGTAGCCCGCCGGAGAGAAAAATCCTCCCCGCTTATCCAGCACGCCTTCCCGGATCAGCCATGCCGCATATTCTTCTGCGGCAGACTTCTTTCCGCATTTTAAGAGGATACTCTGGAAGCCTGCTGCCGGGATCCCCCGCCGATATGGATGCTTTGTCAGATAGTCTGTTATCACATCCAGCACTTCTTTCCTCACTTCTGCTTCCGCCTCTGCATGCCACAGGAAGACGTCCCCTTTCGTTTTGATCTCCATGATCCTGCCATCCTCCTCCAGTTCGCAGAGGCATTTCTCCAGTTCTTCCGCCTCCAGCCCGGTCTCCGCACCCAGTTCCCCGGGCGTTACCATCGCTTTCCCGTGCTTTCTGATCTGAAGTTCCACAAGACTGCCGGAGCCGCCCTCCTCTCTCTGTCTCAACCGTTCGATCACCTCCGGGCGGAACCTTCTCTCCCTGCGCACATCCGTCTCCAGGATGATGCCCCCGCCGATGGTCTCCAGGGGCGAATAAAACCGCACGACAAAACGGTCCCCCGGGCAGAGCGCCGTGTCCGACTCCATCCGCAGCTGGACATAACCGCTCTCTCCAGGCGCCAGGGATTCCCGGTCAAGGAGGACCGCCCTGCACAAAAGTTCCGACGTCCCGCTGTAAAAGTGCAGGCGCATCTGGTTTTTGATCTCTCTGCCTGAATGGGGCAGCACGGACAGCCTTACATCGATATTGCGCCCGGAACGGGGAACGCCTGCCGGAGCGAGCACGCATCCCCTCCGCACTTCTTCCCGTTCAACGCCGGAGAGGTTCAGGGCAGCGCGCTGTCCCGCTTCACATACATCCGTCTGCCGGTTGTACACCTGGATTCCTCTCACTCTGCACGCTCTGCCTTCGGGATAAAGATACAGGCCGTCTCCTTTTCGGATCCTGCCGCCCAGCAGAGTCCCTGTCACCACCGTGCCGAATCCCGGCACAGAAAACACCCTGTCCACAGGCAGCCTTGCCGCTCCCCCCTGGTTCCTCCCCGGCAGCTTTTCCGCCATCTTTGCGATCTCCTGCTTCAGCGCCCCGATTCCCTGTCCGCCTGCCGCCGAGACACGGACCAGCGGAGCGTCCTGCAGCACACTCCCTTTCATCTCCTCCCGGATCTCCTGTTCCACCATATCCTGCCACTCCGGATCCGCAATATCACATTTATTCAGGACGATGATAAAATGTTCGACGCCCAGGAGTGTCAGGATATCGATATGCTCCCTGGTCTGGGGCATGATGCCCTCATCTGCCGCAATGACGAGGAGTACCATATCCATGCCGGGTACTCCTGCCGCCATATTGTGGATAAACCGCTCATGTCCCGGCACGTCTACGATCCCGGCACGCCCGCCATCCGGAAGCTCAAACCAGGTAAATCCCAGGTCAATGGTGATCCCCCTCCTTTTTTCCTCTTCCAGACGGTCTGTGTCTCTTCCGGTCAGTGCCTTGATCAGCGCGGTTTTCCCGTGATCAATATGCCCCGCAGTCCCGATGGTCACATGCCTCACTGTTCCCCCTCCTTCCTCGGCATCTCATCTTTCTGCCGGATCTCATTTTTCTGAGGATACGTTTTTTTCTGAGGGGACATATCTCTTTGCAGGATCTTCCCGTCCCGAAATACACTCTCCAGATATGCCATATCTTCTTCCCGGATCGTCCTCATATCCAGGAGAAGCTTCTCCCCTGATATCCTGCCGATCACAGGGCGTTCCAGCTTCCGAAGCCTGGAAGCGAGTTCCTCTGCCGTGATCTCCGGCGCAGAGACCGCCACGGCATAACTCTCGATATTCTCCTCCGGAAGGGAACCTCCTCCCGCCCGGGAAACGCATGCTTCCACAGTGATGTCCGCCTCTGTCCGGTCTGATGATGCATCGCCCGCACTTATCACTGCCGAGAGTCTCGCCGCCATCTTTTCAGCGTCTTTTCTCACCGTTTCCGCCGGGCGGGTCAGCATGCCAAGAGCAGGGATCCTTTCCACCGCCCTGTCCGGGTCCAGATACTGCCGGAACACCGCCTCCAGAGCCGCAGCGGTAAACTTGTCGATCCGGAGCGCCCTTGCGAGAGGATGCCGCTTCATCTTATCAATATACTTTTTCCTGCCCACGATGATCCCTGCCTGCGGTCCCCCCAGGAGTTTATCTCCGCTGAACGCGACTACATCCGCTCCGCCTTTGACTGCCTCCTGCACCATAGGCTCATGGGTCAGTCCGTATTTTGCCAGGTCGATGAGCACGCCGCTCCCAAGGTCCTGGATCACCGGAAGCCCGGTCTCTTCTCCCAGGGCAGCCAGTTTCTCCAGCGGAGTCTCCTGAGTATAGCCTATGATCCTGTAGTTGCTCGTATGGACTTTCAGGAGTGCCTTTGTCTCTTCACCAATGGCCTTTCTGTAATCTTCGGGACGGGTCCGGTTCGTTGTCCCGACCTCACGGAGAAGGGCGCCTCCGAGTTCCATGATCTCCGGAATGCGGAAACCGCCCCCGATCTCCACCAGTTCCCCCCTGGATACGACCACCTCTCCGCCGGAGGCAAGGGAACTTAGGATAAGCAGCATTGCCGCCGCATTATTATTGACAGCCAGCGCAGCCTCCGCTCCGGTAACCCGGCACACTGTCTCATCAAAATTCACGCAGCGTTCCCCCCGCTTTCCCGTCCCCAGGTCAAATTCCAGGTTCGAGTATCCGCCGGCGACTGCCGCGGCATGTCGGAGCACCTCTTCTCCAAGCGGCGCTCTGCCAAGCCCGGTGTGAAGGATGATCCCGGTGCCGTTCACAACGGAAGTCAGGTTCATCCGCATTTCTTTCCGCAGATTTTCCCCGATCCGCTCCATAGCACTCTTCCTGATCTGCTCCTTCGTTTCCTCCCGGATCTCATCCCGGATTTTCTCCCGGATCTCATCTTGAATTTCCTCCCGGGTCCCATTCCGGATCTCCTCGCGGAGTTCATCCAGGGTCTGCCGCACGACACGGAGTACACAGTTATATCCATACTCCCGTATCATTTCTCTGATCTCTTTCTCTTCCATCAGGCTGTCCACCCGCGGGATCAGCCTGCAGATATTCCTTTTCCCGATCTTATCATTGCAGATTTCCTTCTGTTTCAAGCAGCTCTCTCCTTCTATCCTGTCATGAAAGGACAGCAGCAGGGCGTGCTCTTTTTCTGCACGCCCTGCTGCCGCCGGACTTCATGATCTGTTTTTCCGCGCGGGATCCCCCGCACTTATCTCAACCGGATGAGTTTTTCCTGCTTCTCAAGCACTCTGCCTATGACCGATACGTCTGTCTCGATCTTCTGAGCCCTGAGATCGTCCAGAAGTTCAGCCGCTTCAGATTCGGGTACACTGAACAGAAGTCCGCCTGATGTCTGCGGATCGCAGAGCAGATCCAGGTACACTTCTTCTACATTTCCGTCATCCAGATCAGGCTGGACAAATTCCCGGTTCCTGTAAGCTCCCGCCGGGACCAGCCCCATCCTGGCATGATCCATCGCGTCTTTCATATACGCAATATCTCTGACACTGATGTCCAGTGTCACATCGCCCGCTTTTGCCATCTCCGCGCAGTGTCCCAGAAGTCCAAACCCTGTCACGTCCGTACACGCGTGGATCGTGTGAGCCGCAGCAGCTTCCCCTGCCTTCCTGTTCAGCGACGCCATCACACGCGCCGACTCCAGGGCAGCTTCTTCGGAAGCCATCTGCGCCTTCACCGCGGTGTTCACCACCCCGCTCCCGATCTGCTTCGTGAGGATCAGGATGTCTCCCGGGCGGCATCCGCTGTTTTTGTATACTCTGTCAGGATGGACGAGACCGGTGACAGACAGACCGTATTTCGGTTCATCATCCTGCACGGAATGACCTCCCGCCAGGACCGCTCCCGCTTCTTTAACCTTGTCCGCCCCGCCACGCAGTATCTCTCCTAATATCTCCACGTCCAGGCAGTTAGGGAAGCACACGATATTGAGCGCCAGCTTCGGCACTCCTCCCATGGCATAAACATCGCTCAGCGCATTCGCGGCTGCGATCTGCCCGAACAGATACGGGTCATCGACAACCGGCGTAAAGAAATCCAGCGTCTGTATCACAGCGATATCATCCGATATTTTATAGATCGCGGCATCATCCGATGTCTCGAGTCCGACGAGCAGACGCCCGTCCTCAAATTTTGGCAGCTTGCCCAGAACCTGAGCAAGGGTCTCCGGACCTATTTTGGCCGCTCACCCGGCTGTCTTTGTCATCTGGGTAAGATGGATCTCCTTATACATCTGTCCTCACCTCCTTTTCACTGATTTCTGCGCAGGGAACATCTCCACTTAAAGCTCCGTTCCCGGAAACATGTCTGTTTTCTCCGGCTGATCCCTCTACGGGCGTATCACTCTGCCCGCCTGCTGCATCGTCTCCACAATGCTGTACATATTCGTTACGGTCCCCACAGCAAGTTTATCTTTGATCCCATAGAAGTCAAGGCAGGTACCACAGGTCATGATCTCCACGCCCTGCTCCTCCAGGCTTTTCAAATCTCCCAGCGCCGGGGAATCCTCCACCGTAAGTTTTGCCCCTCCATTATAGAATACCATCTTTTCCGGAAGTTCATCCAGCTGGGTCACCGCAAACAGAAAACTCTTCATCAGGATACGTCCCAGTTCATCGTCGCCGTCCCCCATCTTATCTGACGGGACTACAACGACCGTATGGCCATGGTCCGTTGTATCTGCTCCGCATTCGCAGCCCTTGTCTTCCGTGATCTGGCCCTTTCCTTCTTCCGGCCCGGCTCCGTCTTCCGTACCGGCTCCCACCGTGATATTCACTCTGTACTTCCCTTCTCCAAGCTTTTCAGCGGCCACCTCAGCTCCAGAACTTTCTGCCATCTTGGTGACGTTGCGGACTGCGGTCTCATTGTCCACGAGTACCTCGATCTGGCCGGAACCTCCCAGCTCCCCGATGGCTTTTCTTGTCTTTATCACCGGGATCGGGCATACATCTCCCATCGCATTTACTGTGATCATACTGTGTTCTCCTTTCTCTGTGCGCTCTTCTCATCTGCTTCTCTTGTCTCTTTTATGGCGTCTTTCACCGCTTTTTTGATAACGAAATATCCCACTGCAGCAACAACCGCCGCCACGATCGCAGTTTTAAGCAGAAAAAGCATCCCCATTACGATCACACTGACCAGTGACATTGCCATACCGGCACCTCCTTCTCATTTCCTGATCACAGCTGTTTCGACGGTTACAGTTCATACTGTAACCCGGTGGTAACTGTTCACACTCGGTGACGCCATTATAGCATACTTTCTTTCTGTTATATAGTCTGTTTGCCGAATCTGTGTTATAATCAGATGAACCTTTCGCCGGCATTGATCACGGCGGATGAAAATATATCAACTCATATAAAAGAAAGGATTAGTCTGATGTGGATCGCAGATAAATGGAAAGATTACGAAATAATTGACTGCTCCAATGGAGAAAAACTGGAGCGATGGGGAAAATATCTCCTCGTGCGCCCGGACCCCCAGGTCATCTGGGACACCCCGAAACAGAACCGTGGCTGGAAGAAGATGAACGGTCACTATCACCGCAGCAAAAAAGGAGGCGGAGAATGGGAATTTTTTGACCTTCCCCAGCAGTGGCAGATCCATTACAAAGATCTGACCTTCAACCTGAAACCGTTCAGCTTTAAGCATACGGGACTTTTCCCCGAACAGGCGGCGAACTGGGACTGGTTTTCCGAAAAGATCAAAAATGCCGGCAGACCGGTGAAGGTCCTGAACCTGTTCGCATACACAGGCGGCGCCACACTCGCTGCAGCTGCGGCAGGAGCCCATGTCACTCATGTAGACGCTTCCAAAGGCATGGTCGGATGGGCAAAAGAGAACGCCGTTTCCTCCGGTCTGAAGGACGCGCCGATCCGCTGGCTGGTTGACGACTGCACCAAATTCGTGGAAAGGGAGATCCGCCGTGGGAATACCTACGACGCCATCATCATGGATCCGCCCTCCTACGGCAGAGGCCCCAAAGGTGAGATCTGGAAGATCGAGGACATGATCCATCCGCTGATCAAACTCTGCACAAAGATCCTGTCAAAAGATGCCATCTTTTTCCTGGTCAACTCCTACACTACCGGGCTGGCTCCCGCGGTGCTGACCTATATGATCGCCACCGAGTTAAAAGCCTGGAACGGGACAGTCGAATCCGAAGAGATCGGCCTTCCCGTCACAGAATCCGGTCTGGTGCTGCCCTGCGGCGCTTCCGGGAGATGGTCCCGGTAATAAACCGGAAACTGACAGATTACAAATGATAAATTAAATAGGGGGGATTACAAATGAATCAAAAACGTATCCGGGCTGTGTCTGAATACTTTATCTTCTTTATGCTGTACTCCGTTATCGGATGGATTTACGAAGTGTTCCTTGAAGTTGTCGTCTACCGGTGGGGTTTTTCAAACCGGGGTGTATTTTTCGGACCTTACTGCGTCATTTATGGATTCGGGGCATTGATACTTATCTTTTCCCTGTCCAGGCTTCAGAAAAAACGCATCTATATCGGTAAACTCCTGGTCACTCCGCTCCTGGTCTTCCTGGGGATCGTTGTGATCACTACCGTTGTGGAACTTGCAGGAAGCTATATCATGGAGTTCACCACCGGAAGCTGGCTCTGGGATTACAGAAGGTTTGCCTTTAATTTCGAAGGGCGGATCGCCCTGAACCCAAGCATCCGTTTCGGCATAGGCGGCATGATCTTCCTTTACATCCTGCAGCCCCTGTTTCGAAAGCTGTGCGGCAGGATGTCCGACAAGACAGTCCGCATCACAGCTTCCGTCCTCGCCGTCATATTCCTGATCGATATCATCTTTACATATGCTTTTTAAGAAAAAGGTCCCCTGTTTTGCCGACAGGGGATCTTCGCTGTATTCACTGTCTTCTGCTGTATCACGGCAGTCTATCACACCTCGATCTGTCCCAGGATCTCTCCGATCGGCGCGGCGATCGTAAGTTCCGCGCGCACGGCCCTGCCCGTCTCGGACTTATTGATAACGACAAGGTGTTTCCCCCGGAAATAATCAATAAATCCCGCTGCCGGATAGACCACCAGCGACGTGCCCCCGATGATCAGAGTATCCGCTTCCGAGATCGCCCGCACTGCGCCGTTGATCGTATTGCTGTCCAGACCTTCTTCATAAAGCACCACGTCCGGTTTTATGATCCCGCCGCATTCACATCTGGGGATCCCTTCCGCTCCTTTTACATACTTGGCACTGTAAGATCTGCCGCAGTCCATACAGTAATTTCTGTGTATGCTCCCGTGCAGTTCATAGACTCGCCTGCTTCCCGCCGCCTGATGTAGCCCGTCGATGTTCTGGGTAACGACCGCGGTCAGCTTCCCTGCCTGTTCCAGTTCAGCAAGCTTTCTGTGCGCCGCGTTCGGCTCTGCATCCAGGATCATCATCTTGTCCTTATAAAACTCATAAAACGCCTCTGTATGGCGCATGAAAAATGTATGGCTCACCACTTCTTCCGGCGAGTATCTGTAATGCTGATGATAGATGCCGTCCGCGCTCCGGAAATCCGGGATGCCGCTCTCCGTGGACACTCCTGCTCCGCCAAAAAACACGATCCGTTCACTGTCATCAATGATCTTCTGAAGCTGTTCTGTCTCTTTCTCGTACATGCTGTACCTCCTTCTTTCCTGCAGCGCTAATCTTCTAAAAGATTTCCACACTCCACATGTTTGTCAAAGATCTCCAGCATCTTCTCCCAGACGGTTTCGGATGTCTCCGGTATCCGCTCATTGCGCTTCATCGGCTGGGCTCGGTGGACGCCGTGCTCCTTCCAGCTCTTTCCGCCTGACGCGTCATTCAGAAGAAGAGGCTGGAAATTGTCCAGGAGATGGGCAAATTTTGCCTCCGGCGTCTCGTACGCTTCAAATTCCTCCCACAGTTCCCTGAAATATGTTCCCTGGTCTTCCGGCAGAAGCCCGAAGATCCGGTCTGCGGCTTTGACTTCCCTCTCCCGCTTTGTCTGGGCGCCTTTCTCATCATAAGCGTAAGTGTCTCCCGCATCGATCTCCACAAGGTCGTGGATCAGTACCATTGTCATCACTTTCGCCAGATCGGCTTTCTCTTTCATATGTTCCTGCAGAAGCACCGCCATCATGGCGAGATGCCAGGAATGCTCCGCGTCATTTTCCTTTCGCTCTCCGTCCGCAAGATAGGTCTGGCGGAAAATATTTTTCACCTTATCTGCTTCCACGATAAAACGGATCTGTTTCTCCAGGCGTTCTTTTTCGGGCGTCAGGTTTTTCTCTTCCAACACGATCATCTCCATTTCTTTTTATCTGCTGTCTATTCTACCACACTCGGACAAAAACGACGTAAAAAAATACCCTCTGTATCGAAATCTTCCATTTCTTTAACAAAGGGTATCGTTTTGCTATGTTCTATTTCTGAGCACGGCGTGACCTGTGATGTTCTTACAGATCGACTTCTCCGGTCGTATCTCCATTGATCACATAATATGCCTTGGACTCTTCCGGCTTCAGATAGATCTTAACATCTTTCATGTCGCCGACTTTGTTCTTCAGGACTTTTGTCCAGATCTCTTTCACTTTCTGAAGGATCTCTTTGTCAGAATACTCTTTTCCGTAGAACTGAAGATACATCTCTGTCTTAAGTTCTGCTTTCTTCGCCGGTGCCTTCTTTGCTGTCGTCTTCTTTGCTGTTGTCTTCTTAGCCGGTGCCTTCTTTGCAGTTGTCTTCTCTGCTGCCTTTTCCTCTGGTGTATCTACTAAAACTCCTGCTTTTGTCTCAAGCTTCTTTGTCGTGTCTTTCTTTGTCTCGATAGCTTTTGCTGCCGGTTTCTCAGCTTTCACTTCCACTTTCTCTGTCTTAGCTGCAGCCGGCTTTACTGCTTCTTTCTTCTCAGCTGCCGCTTTTGCTGTAGATGCTTTTTTTACTGCCATACTTGTTCCCTCCTAAAATAATACACCCAAGTATTTCGATACTGACTTTTTATGTTATGCTGTTGTCAGCACCCTTTAGAAATTCACCTTTTACCTCGAAGTTCCAACGAGATTGTACCGCATTTTTGCTGAAACGTCAAATTTTTTTGTTTCTCGTCTCATTCCCGTCTTTTTTCTGATACCCTCTGAAAAACTCCGACAGCCCGTTCAGCGTCTTCAAGAGTACCGGAATCTCATCCTCATCCAGTTTTTCGATCACCGCGCCGGTCATCTGCATATGATAATCCTTATGGTGATCGTATGCCTTCACGCCTTTCGGAGTCAGCCCGATAAACACGACTCTCCGGTCCTCGTCACTGCGTTTTCTGACCACATACTTTTTGTTCACCAGACTGTTCACTGCCGTCGTCAGAGAACCTGCGGTGATACCCAGTTTCTTTGCGACCATCGACATGGTGCTTTTACCGGACAGACCGATCGCCTCGATGATATGCATATCATTGTTCGTGATATCACTGAACTCTTCGGTTATGATCGCCTCTTCTTCCAGTTTCCATATTTCATTGAACAGATTGACCAGAATATCATTTATGGTCTCATATGCATCCATCCGGGGTTCTCCTTTCTGTTTACACCATATGAGGGCAGCGGTTACGAGTTCCACTCGCACTCAGAAAGAGGGAAATGCCTCTTACATGCCGGCATGACGCTGCATTTCCCTCTTTCTGAGGCGGCGCGGACTGTAACCTTTATCAGGCAAACAGTGCCTGGACTACGTCTTTTACTGTCTCGATCTTCTCCGCGCGGTACGCTTTCGCCCCGCAGAAGAGCAGACCGTTTTCTATATTTCCTTTCACCGCATTGATCAGACCGTCTGTGATACAGTACGGGATATCTGCCGGATCACATTTCGCAAGACATCCGTGGCAGGGGGTATGGGGCACTTTTTCTCCTCCCATGACCCGCGCCATCAGCTGGTTCATGATCGCTCTCCCCGGCATCCCGACCGGACTCTTCACGATCTTTATATCTTCTTTCGACGCGTTGATATACGCCTCTTTATAGCGGATATCCGCGTCGCATTCCTCCGTTGTCACAAACCTTGTCGCCACCTGGACTCCATCTGCGCCAAGATCCATGACCCTCTTTACGTCCGCGCTGTCGTAGATCCCGCCTGCGACAGCCACCGGGATCTCCACCCCGTATTTCTCGCCGTAGGCTCTTACCGTGCTGATGATCTTTCTGATTTCTTCCGCATAGGACTCCTGAGAATAATTCTCAACTTCTTCTTTTTTGAAACCCAGGTGTCCTCCTGCTTCCGGTCCCTCTATCACTACAAGGTCTGCCGTGCGCTTATACTTTCTGTCCCAGTATTTCAGGATCACGTTCGCTGACTTGTCTGTGGAGACAATGGGCGCGATCTTTGTCCCGCTCTCTTCGGTCAGAGCCGGGAGGTCCGTCGGAAGCCCGGCTCCCGATATGATGATATCAGCGCCCGCCTTCACCGCGGCTTTCACATGGGCCGCATGTTCACGCAGTGCAGTCATCACATTGTAACCGATGATCCCGTCCGGTGAGATCTCCCTTGCCTTTCTCATCTCTTTCTCGATGGCAGCCAGATTCGCCGCTGCAGGGTTCCGGTCAAAATCAGGCTCCCTGTAGCCGATCTGGGCGGTAGAGATGATGCCGATCCCGCCTTCTTTCGCCACGGAGCCTGCCAGCCTCCCGAGGCTGATGCCAACCCCCATGCCTCCCTGGATCAGAGGGACTCTTGTCAGTTTCTCGCCTATTTTCAGATTCTTCATGTCTATCCTCTCACATCTTCCGGAATCTCTGATATCTCTTTTCAACCAGTTCTTCGGTCTCCAGCTTTGTATACGTTTCGATAAACTCCATGATCTGTGCTTCCAGTTCAGCACATACAGGCTCCATGTTTTCATCACTGAAATCTTTCGGCTCCGCGATCACCTGCTCAACGATTCCGAGACGCTTCAGGTCTGCCGCCGTCAGCTTCATGACCTCTGCCGCCTCACTTGCCCTCTTGCTGTCTTTCCAGAGGATGCTTGCAAATCCCTCCGGCGAGAGCACGGAATAAATAGCGTTCTCCAGCATCCATACCTCATCCGCAACAGCCATGGCAAGTGCTCCGCCGCTGCCACCCTCGCCGATGACGACAGAGAGCACCGGGACTTTCAGCCCGGACAGTTCAAACAGGTTTCTGGCGATGGCTTCGCCCTGTCCTCTCTCCTCAGCTTCCAGTCCGCAGAACGCCCCCGGCGTATCTACAAAACAGATGACCGGACGCCCGAACTTCTCCGCCTGTTTCATGAGCCGCAGTGCCTTTCTGTATCCGTCCGGCGACGGCATGGAAAAGTTCCGGTCCAGATTTTCTTTTGTGGTCTTTCCTTTCGCCTGTGCGATGACCGTCACAGGCATGCCGTGGAACCGCGCGATGCCGCCGACGATCGCATGATCGTCCTTAAAATAGCGGTCGCCGTGGAATTCCATAAAATCAGTAAAAAGAGCATTGATATAATCCGTCCCTACCGGGCGGTCTTTCTTTCTGGAAAGCTGTACTCTGTCCCATGCGGTTAAAGTTTCATCCTGCTGTGCCTTCTCATAGGATCCGGATGCAGACCGAAGCTCGCGGTCTTTAAACTCTTTCTCAGAATGCATGGAAAGGATCTCTGTCAGGACGTCCTTCATCTCCTCACGCTCCACGATCCGGTCAACGAACCCGTGATCGAGCAGGAATTCGGAACGCTGGAATCCTTTCGGAAGCTTCTGTCCGATCGTCTGCTCGATAACCCTGGGTCCGGCAAAACCGATCAGCGCTTTCGGCTCGGCAAGGATGATGTCTCCGAGCATTGCAAAACTTGCTGTGACGCCTCCTGTTGTAGGGTCCGTAAAGACAGAGATATAGAGCTGTCCCGCGTCACTGTGGCGCTTCAGCGCAGCTGAAGTTTTCTCCATCTGCATCAGGGAGACGATTCCTTCCTGCATCCTTGCGCCTCCGGAACAGGCAAATATGATCACCGGAAGTTTCTCCGCCGTGGCGCGCTCCACCGCACGGGTGATCTTTTCCCCCACGATCCAGCCCATGCTCGCCATCATGAACCTTCCGTCGCATACCCCGATCACGACAGGATTTCCATTGATCGTGATCTTTCCGGTCACCACTGCCTCATTCAGGTTTGTGCGCTCTTTCAGCGCGTTTACTTTATCCTCGTATCCCTTGAAATCAAGCGGATTGACAAAATCCATCTCCTTGTCCCACTCTTCAAAGGAACCTTCATCCGCAAGCATTTCAACTCTTCTGTACGCGTGCACGCGGAAGTACCCATGACATTTCGGACAGATATAGTACCCGTTCTTCACATCTTCCGCGATGATCGCAGCCCCGCACTTATTACATTTTCGTAAGAGTCCCTCCGGCACTTCCGGGCGGGAATTCCGAAGAGAAATGTAATGCGATCTCTTGCTGGTCTTCTTAAACATATTCTGCAATTTCATCTGAGACTACCTCCTGGGAGCCCGCCTCTTCCGCAAAAGGAAGTGCTCCCTCTGCAAAAGGATCCGGCTCTTTTACTCACCGTTTTCTAAATTTTCTGATATCTTTGCTATAAATTCGATATCGATATTACCTGATATGAAATCCGGATTGTTCAGGATCTCGTACTGATAATCCACATTGGTATCGATCCCCTCGATGATGACTTCGCCAAGCGCGCTGCGCATCTTGCGGATCGCCTCGCTCCTGTTTTTGGCATGTACGATCAGTTTCGCCAGCATGGAATCGTAATACGGCGGTACGGTATATCCGCTGTAGATCGCGGAATCGATACGCACGCCTTTTCCTCCCGGCAGATACATATCTGTGATCGTCCCGGGCGAGGGGCGGAAGTTCTTCTCCGGATTCTCAGCATTGATCCTGCACTCGATGGCATGTCCCGTGATATGCACATCTTCCTGCTTATAACTCAAAGTCCGGCCGTCTGCGATGCGGATCTGTTCCTTGACCAGGTCGATCCCTGTCACCCACTCGGTCACCGGATGCTCTACCTGGATCCGGGTATTCATCTCCATGAAGTAGAAGTTCCCGTTCTTTTCAAGAAGAAACTCAATGGTTCCCGCATTAGTATAATTCGCAGCCTTCGCAGCTTTTACCGCCGCCTCTCCCATCTTCTCCCGGAGTTCCGGAGTCAGGGCAACGGACGGGGATTCCTCGATCATCTTCTGGTGGTTCCTCTGGATGGAGCAGTCACGCTCTCCGAGATGGATCACATTGCCGTGTTTATCCGCCAGGATCTGGAACTCAATATGGCGGGGATGCTGGACAAAATGTTCGATGTACATCGTATTATCGCCAAACGCCATCTGTGCTTCTTTCTGCGCCGTCTTAAAGCTGTTCTCGAACTCCTCGGGAGTCTCCGCTACACGCATCCCTTTTCCGCCGCCGCCAAGGGCTGCCTTGACGATGACCGGATATCCGATCTGGGCTGCCACCTTTGCACCTTCCCCGGCATCATAGATCGGATCCTTGCTGCCCGGTATGACAGGCACACCGGCGCCTATCATGGTGTTCCTTGCCTCAGATTTATTTCCCAGTTTCCGGATCACATCAGAATCAGGTCCGATAAATGTGATATTACACTGTTCACACAGTTCCGCGAACCTGCTGTTCTCGGAGAGGAATCCAAATCCCGGATGGATGGCGTCTGCTCCGGAGATCAGTGTGGCGCTGATAATGTTCTGCATGTTCAGATAACTCTCGGAAGAGGGAGCCGGTCCGATACAGACTGCTTCGTCCGCAAGCTGCGTATGCAGGGCTTCCCGGTCCGCCTCAGAATATACGGCTACCGTCTCGATCCCCATCTCGCGGCACGCCCGGATGATCCTGACCGCGATCTCTCCTCGGTTTGCGATTAATACCTTTCCAATCATTTTTCTGCTACTCTCCTACCATAAATGTCAGTTCTGCGCTGACTACTACTTTTCCATCCACGTAAGCCGTCGCCTGGCCCACTCCGACAGGTCCCTTGCTCTTGATGATCTTTGTCTCCAGTTTCAGCGTATCTCCCGGGAATACCATTCCCTTGAAACGGCATTTCTGGACACCGCCGAAAAATGCGATCTTTCCCTGGTTCTCCGGCATGCTCAATATCGCTACGGCTCCGGTCTGTGCCAGCGCCTCAAGGATCAGCACGCCCGGCATCACTGCCTTCTGCGGAAAATGTCCGCGGAAGAAGTCTTCTCTGTAAGTTACCGCCTTATATCCCACCGCGTACTGTCCCGGCTCATAATCCTCGATCCTGTCGAGAAGAAGGAACGGATGTCTGTGAGGGATGATCTCCTGGATCTGTTCTACATTCAAACTGTTCATATTTCCTGCACCTCTTTTTTATATGAGTACTATTACACCTGTGATACACGGATCGCTCAGTGCCGAAGCACTCCCGCGATCCTAAAACACTTCAGATCCGCTCATTTTATCACGAATAGCGGCTGACCGAACTCAACTGCCTCCCCGTTCTCTACGAGGATCTCTGCCACGGTCCCTGTGAAGTCACTCTCGATCTCGTTCATCAGTTTCATGGCTTCCACGATCGCCAGCACCTGGCCTTCTTTCACGCTGTCGCCTACTTTGACGAAAGGCTCTGCATCCTCCGCCGGTGCTGCGTAGAAAGTTCCCACGAGAGGGGACTTCACAACATTGCCTGCCGGAAGCGCATCTGCTCCTGTCGCAGAGACTTCACCTGCCGCCGGTGCTTCCGCTGACGGAGCCGGTGCTGCCGAGGGAGTTCCCGGAGTCGTCCCCTGCGCTGCCGGAACTGCTCCCGGTGCAGCCGGGATCACAGCCGGAGCTGCCTGGACCAGTGCCGGAGCTGCCACCGGTGCCTGAACCTGTACGATCTTGCCTTCTGTCTTTTTCAGAGAAAGCTTTACACCGTCTTCCTCATATTTGAACTCTGTAAGTTCAGAATCTGAAACAGCCTGGATAAGCTGTAATACCTGATCAACTTTCATCTTACACACCTCTTACCCTTCATACTTCTTCAACAGCAGCGTTGCGTTGTGTCCGCCGAATCCCAGGGAGTTCGTCAGCACATAGTTGATGTCCTTCTCGACCGGTGCGCCCACCGCATAGTTCAGGTCGCACTCCGGATCCACATTCTCTGTTCCCATTGTCTGGTGGATAAAACCGTCCTGGATGCTCTTGACGCAGACAACAAACTCAACTCCGCCTGCTGCCCCAAGGAGATGTCCGATCATGGACTTTGTGGAGTTGACCACCACGTCCTTTGCCGCATCTCCCAAAGCATACTTGATCGCTCTGGTCTCGAACAGGTCGTTGTGGTGCGTGCTCGTTCCATGTGCATTGATATAATCGATCTGCTCCGGTGTGACTCCCGCTTCCTTCATGGCAAGCTTCATCGCCATCCCTGCTCCTTCTCCGCTCTCTTCCGGAGATGTGATGTGGTAGGCGTCGCCTGTCGCGCCGTATCCTACAAGCTCTGCATAGATCTTTGCCCCTCGTGCTTTCGCGTGCTCCAGTTCCTCAAGAACGACTACGCCGGATCCCTCTCCCAGGACAAATCCGTCTCTGTCCCTGTCAAACGGGCGGGAAGCATGTTCCGGATCATTTGTCGTAGAAAGCGCGGTCAGCGCGGTAAAGCCGGCGATCCCTGTTGGGCATACAGAAGCCTCTGTACCGCCTGCGACCATCACGTCCGCGTCGCCGTACTGGATCGCACGGAGCGCGTCGCCGATGCAGTGTGTACCGGACGCGCATGCTGTGACAACGTTTGTACATTTTCCTTTCAGACCGAGCTGGATGGAAATGTTTCCTGCCGCCATGTTGGAGATCATCAGCGGTACCATCAGCGGATTCACCTTGTTCGGTCCCTTTGTGGTGAGCTTCTCATAGTTCGTCTCCACACACTGCAGGCTTCCGATCCCCGAGCCGACGATCACGCCGCACCGGAACGGATCTTCTTTTGACATATCGATCCCGGCATCCTCAAACGCCTCTTTCGCCGCTGCAACCGCATACTGAGAAAACGGTTCCATCCTCTTTGCAGCCTTGAAATCCATGCGCTCTTTCGCAACAAATCCTTTTACCTCAGCCGCGATCTGAACTTTAAATTCAGACGCGTCGAATTTTGTGATCGGTCCGATCCCGACCTTTCCTTCTCTGATCCCGTTCCAGAACTCTTCCACCGTATTCCCGATCGGCGTTACAGCCCCAAGTCCGGTCACTACAACTCTTCTCTTCATATATCGATCATTCCCTTTCCGGAGCCGGTCCCAGCCCGCTCCTTCCATTCCTGTTTCCTTCCTTCCAATGACAGCTCCCTTTTGCAGCTGCCCAGCCAGAATATTCCGTGTGAAGTCAGCCCTTTTTCGCAGTCCAGCAGAAGTTCCAAAACCTCTTCCGACACCCTTCACAGCCTTCCGGCAGGATCAAATCCCCTTTTTGCGTCTGCCCAGACAGAATATCCTATATAAAGTCAGCCCTTTTTCGCAGTCCAGCAGGCGGCTGCCTGTGTCGTTACTAAGGACCGTTAAAAGAACGCCGGCACTTAGGCTGCGTCCTCTGCGGTCTTAGTACCGCTGCGTTCTTTTCCGAGCGGAAGCGTGTCCGCAGGAATGACACAGACAGCCGCCTGCGTCCCCCTGCGAAAAAACTGATCTCACATCGCCATTCCGCCATCTACGTTGAGCACCTGCCCTGTGATATATCCCGCATCATCCGAAGCCAGGAACGCCACAGCGTTCGCGATATCTTCCGGCTCCCCAAATTTTCCGAGCGGGATCTGTGCCACAGCGCCCTCTTTCACCTTGTCGGAGAGTACCTCTGTCATTTCCGTATTGACAAATCCCGGAGCTACCGCATTTACCGTAACACCGCGGCTTGCAAGTTCTCTTGCCACAGACTTTGTCAGCCCGATCACGCCTGCCTTGGATGCAGAATAGTTCGCCTGTCCCGCATTTCCAAGGACACCGGAAACGGATGCCATATTGATGATGCGTCCGCCTCTCTGCTTGATCATCTGTCTTGCCACGAAACGGATGCAGTTGAACGTACCTTTCAGGTTCGTGTTCAGGACCGCATCGTAATCTTCCTCGGACATCTTCATGAGAAGTCCGTCTCTTGTGATCCCTGCGTTATTGACAAGGATGTCAACGCTTCCGAAGGTTGAGATGATCTCTTTGAACATCTCCTCGCACGCGCTGAAATCAGACACGTTGCACTGTCTGATCTCCGCTTTTCCTCCGGCTGCCTCGATCTCTTTTTTTACTTCCTCGGCGCGCTCTTTGGATCCGTTGTAATTGATGATGACTGTCGCGCCCTCTCCAGCCAGCTTCAGCGCCACCGCGCGTCCGATCCCGCGGGAAGCTCCTGTCACTACGGCAACTTTTCCATTTAACATAATTCACTTACCACCTTATCTACGTCTTCCCATGTGCCCACGTTGTATACTTTCACATCCCGGTTGATCTTGCGCATGAAACCTGCCAGGGTCTTTCCGGGTCCGATCTCAACAAACGTATCCACGCCGTCTGCGATCATGTTCTCCACGCTCTGCTGCCAGCGCACGGAAGAAGCCACCTGCTTTGCCAGCAGCGCCTTTGTCTCGCTGATGTCTGACACATACTCTGCTGTCACATTTGTGACATAGGGGATCTCAAGCGGGGAAAGTTCCACATTCTCCAGGACCTCACCCAGCTCTTTTCCCGCATCCTCGAGCATCGGGGAGTGGAAAGGTCCGCTCACATTCAGCGGAAGGACACGCTTTGCGCCCGCCTCTTTCAATGCTTCCGATGCTTTTTCCACACTTTCTTTCCAGCCAGTGATGACGATCTGTCCGGGACAGTTGTAGTTTGCGATGGTCACTCCGTCGATCTCGTCAACTACCTTCTCGATCGCCTCTCCTGTCATACCCAGCACAGCCGCCATGGAGCCTTTGCCGCCCGGCACTGCATTCTGCATGAGGATCCCGCGTTTTCTCACTGTCGTGATCGCATCCTCTGTGGTCATTCCGCCCGCAGATGCGATAGCGCAGTACTCGCCCAGGCTTAATCCTGCCGTCACATCAGCTTTCAGCCCGCGCTCCCTCAAAACATGTTCCATCGCCAGACATACCGTCACAAGCGCCGCCTGTGTGTACTCGGTCTGGTCCAGCTTGTCATTTTCTTCAAAGCATAATGCTTTCATATCTATATCCAGCAGCTCGGTCGCCTTATCGATGACCTTGCGCGCTGTTTCACTCTGTTCATAAAAATCCTTGCCCATTCCGGCTTTCTGCGCTCCCTGTCCCGGGAACATAAATGCTATCTTACTCATAGAATCCTTTTCCTCCGATCAGGTCGTCTGTCTCCTTCACCAGTTTCTGGATCAGGTCATGGCATGACATTTTTTCTTTGACCATACCTGCGATCTGTCCTGCCATCACGCTTCCTGTCTTCACATCTCCATCTACGACCGCGCGCCTTAAGCCGCCCAGCGTCAGGTGCTCCAGTTCTTCAAAGGATGCGCCCTCCTGCTCTTTTGCCAGATATTCTTTTGTCATCTGATTTCTCAGTGCTCTTACCGGATGGCCTGTTGATCTTCCTGTGACTCTGGAATCGATGTCCCTTGCCTTGATGATCATATCCTTATAATTTTCATGAACCTGAGATTCATTCGTAACCACAAAGTGAGTTCCCATCTGTACGCCTTCCGCGCCCAGCATGAACGCCGCTGCGATCCCTCTTCCGTCAGCGATACCGCCCGCCGCGATGACCGGGATGCTCACTGCATCCACAACCTGCGGTACAAGTACCATGGTCGTGTTCTCTCCGATGTGTCCGCCTGCCTCAGTTCCCTCAGCGACCAGCGCGTCCGCGCCACATCTCTCCATACGCTTTGCCAGCGCAACGGATGCGACCACAGGGATGACCTTGACTCCGGCTTCCTTCCACATCTTCATATATTTTTCCGGAGAGCCTGCTCCTGTCGTAACGACTTTCACGCCCTCCTCAACGATAACTTTTGCCACATCGTCCGCATATGGACTCATCAGCATGATATTTACACCAAACGGTTTGTCAGTGAGTTTCTTCGCCTCCCTGACCTGATCACGCACCCAGTCAGCCGGCGCGCTCGCTGCACCGATCAGCCCCAGGCCGCCGGCTTCGGATACGGCGGCTGCGAGATGATACTCAGCAACCCATGCCATTCCTCCCTGAATGATCGGATATTCAATTCCTAATAATTCGGTTACCTTTGTCTTCATACTCTACAACCTTTCTTTCTCTAAAAAAATTTAAGTCTTATTTATGTGCTTCCAGATATTTCACTACGTCGCCGATCGTGTTGATCTGCTCCAGGTCCTCAGACGGGATCTCAACTTCGAACTCTTCCTCGAATGCCATTACCATCTCAAATAAATCCAGGGAATCAGCGCCCAGGTCATCTTTGAAGGATGTCTCCTCTGTAAGCTCTGCTGCATCAGCGTTTAATGATTCTGCTACGATTTCTTTGATCTTCTCTAACATGGTTTTCTTTCCTTTCTTTTTTGAAAATACTTTATTTCCCCCTCCGGGGATAGTCTGCCTCCGCCATGCGGAGAATGTATTTTGTAATCCGGCTCTGCCGGGAATTACCTGTTTGTCTTCTTTCTTTAACTTCTCTATTTTCGGCGGTGAACTCCGGCTCTACCACTCAAACAGGCAGCCTGCCCAGGTAAGTCCTGCCCCGAATCCTGCCATGATCAGTTTCTGACCTTCTTTGAACATTCCTTTTCGGTTCATCTCATCGAGCAGGATCGGCACAGTCGCCGCCGATGTGTTCGCATACTCCTCCAGGTTCATCGGGAATCTGGAAATGTCTGTTTTCAGTCTCTTTGCCACCGCTTCTATGATCCTGCGGTTTGCCTGGTGAAGGATAAAGTAGTTGATCTCCTCCAGGCTGACATTCGACTGTTCCAATATTTCTTCTATGATCTCCGGGACTTTGCGGACAGCAAATTTAAATACTCCCTGCCCGTCCATCTGGATATAGGCATTTTTCTCCTCTTCCTCCAGATCCCAGTCTTTCCTGTGCCTGCTCAAGCCCGTCAGCGCCGGTCCTTTTTTTCCATCGGAATGCGCCGCCATCCGGACAGGCGTCCCTTCCTGAGCGCGCAGCAGCACCGCTCCCGCACCGTCTCCGAACAGAATACATGTCCCTCTGTCCGTCCAGTCTATCATATGGCTCATACTCTCCGCGCCGGCTACCAGGATCGTTCTGTAAATGCCTGCCTGGATATACGCCTGGGCTGTGTTAAATCCCAGCACAAAACCGGTGCATGCCGCATTCAGGTCGTATCCCACAGCGTTGACCGCGCCGATCTCCTTCTGCACTTCGCATGCCGCACAGGGATAGATCGTCTCCGAGGAAGATGTCGCCACGATGATCATGTCGATCTCCTCCGGCGCGATCCCACTCTGCTCCACAGCCCTCGCCGCAGCCTGTCCTGCCATCCAGGAAGTTGTCTCTTCTTTGGCGATATGCCTTCTGGCGATCCCCGTTCTCTCACGGATCCACTCGTCGTTCGTGTCCACGAGCTTTGCCATGTCGTCATTGTCCATCACACGGGGCGGTACATAGGAACCCGTCCCGCAAATTTTTCCTGTTATCATTGTTTTTCCCTACCAAATTTACTTTGACTCTTAAATACTTTGACTTTCAAAGTATATCACACGTATCTCATTTGTCAATATACTTTATTAATAATTCTGTAACATTTTGCACCAGTTGTTACGCCTTACACCGGGCAGCGTTTTGTTTGACAGGGGATGAAATTTCCTGTCAAATAAAAAACAGGCGGAAGACCGTATCAGTTCTGAACTGACCGACAGTCTTTCCCGCCTGTTTCTTTTTGCAAAGCTTCTTCTTATTCTTTCTGCTATTTCATCATGATCTCAGAGATCGCATCCAGGATCTTGTCATGGCATCCGCCGCACCCTGTAGAACAGTGGGTGATCTTCTGAACATCTTCAAACGCTGAGAGCACGTCGCTGAATGAAGTCATCTGGTGCAGAGCATTCTCCACGTCCGCATAGGATACCTGTTTGCAGTTGCATATCATTCCGTCTTTCATCACATTTTCTCCTTCCATACCAGGCTTCCGCCGCTTCGGACCGCTTCAGTCCCTCCCGCTATCAAAATGTCGGGTTCACAGGATCTGCTTGTCTGTCTGCTGGCAGCCACCCGTTTTCTTGATAATAATTATCTATTTCCTATGATAAACTATCGCGCTGAAAAAAGCAATTTCAGATGCCATATTTTTTATAGAGCGACTCTCTGTACGCCGGATCAGATGCAGTCTTGATCAGCAGATCCGTTTTGTTCTCCTCGCTGAGCTTCAGGATCAGACGGCCATAACGCTCTGATTCCTCTTTTCTCCCCTTTTCCAGTCCTTGCTCCATCCCTTTCTCTATCCCCTTCTCCATCGCGTCATCCCATATCATCTGTCCGAGTATCGTCATCGCCATCTCCTCCTTTATCGATCCGATTTCCTGCTTGTCCAGAAATTTTACTGCAAATGTATAGAGGATCGCTTCCATCTTTCGAACATCCTCTTTTGGGAAAATCTCCTCTCCCCGCTTCAGCACCTGAATCCCCTTGAGGATCCTCTCCTTCTGCTCTGCCCTTCCTCCCATAAGCGGCGATAAGAGCAGCGGAATGATATCTTCCCTGGTCAGGGAACCTGCACCTTTTTCCCATATCTGTTCCAGCATCTCATCCGCATCTTTATCCTTCAGACGGATCAACCGGACCCGATAGGTGTTGATCCCATCTGTTATCCTATCCCGAAGTATTTTCACCCTGGATGAACAGATCACAAAAGTCACGACAGGCGCGTCATAAATCCTCACTGTAGATGCCTCGTATTCCCTAAACCGCCTCAGGTCGCTCTCAGAAATGGAGTCACTCTCAAACTCGAAGTGATAATAAACACCATTCTCCATTTCATAAAGAAAATCCTCATACATATGGCGTGTTTCCAATCCAACGATCTCCGTCGGCGCGGAACGTACCACTTTTTCACGTATTCCGAGCCAGCGTATCATCTCATCGCCAAAATATGCCGCAGCGGATTTAAGTGCCAGATCTTCCGCCTGGGACAGTCCGTCTCTTCTTTTGTAGTCTTCCTGCAATATTACCTCCGTTTCCAGCGGCACAGGAACTGTCTCCATATCATTATAATAGCACAGCAGACAGCAGATCGCTTTCATTATTTTAATTTTAAGGATTTTAAGTTTCTCAAATATTCATTGGATATCTGTCCGAAACGGACAGGGATATTCAGATGAGTTTAAGCGGACCCCACGGATGCGGTCCGAAAGGTAAAGAAATATGGCGGCAGTGACTGTGCATTGCCGCTGTCTGCTTATGATCAAGATACTATAAAAACTCCGGGATCGCAAGCTGCGCCCCGCGCCGTTTTCTTTCATTTTTTTACTTTGTCAACGATCGTGTGATATTTCGCTTCCCAGCCCGATCAGCCCGCCTTTCTCCTCATATCCGGTATCCCACAGATCCTCCAGCCGGAATGTGCTCTTCTCCCCATACGTCGCCACCGTGATCCACATCCCGTCTTCTCTCTCCTCGTAGCCGTAGCAGAGAAACCAGTGCCAGACAAAATCTTTATAGCATTCCTTTTTGTGGCGCAGCATCAGGTACGGCACCGGGAATCCCCTGTCAATATGCTCCTTTATAAACTCTTCCGCCCTCCCGGCGTCTTCCGTTCCCTGCAGTTCTTCTATGATAATGTGCGTTTCCCCGGCATCCCCCAGATACTTCTCAAAACCTTCCGTGAACAAATACGTTTTATTTACTCCGTTCACCCTTGGTTTAAGATAGGGTTTCATCTTCATTGCAAAACGGACATAATCCTCCCGCGTGAGATGATCCGGGTCAAAGGGATAGAGATGCCCCATTCCTTTATGCAGGGCAAGATAAATGCAGCAGTCACACGCTGTCGCCGCTGCACACCCTCCGATATACATGACTACATTTTTAAACCATTCCTGGCTGCCTCCCACAGCCCCGTCTATTGAAAAATAATCCAGTATCTTCTTCATATGATCTCCTCTCGTCCAGCCATGCCAGCTCGATTCCGACTCTCTGCGCCTCCATCTCGCTGGGGGCTCGCGCCTTCCTCCCGGTCAGCCATGCCAGCTCGATTCCAGCGCTTCGCGCCTCCATCTCGCTGCGGGCTCGCGCCTTCCTCCCGGTCAGCCATGCCAGCTCGATTCCGGCGCTTCGCACCTTCATCTCGCTGCGGGCTCGCGCCCTATAGAAGGAAATACTCACCCACTTCTTTGTGAGCGAGCTCACACGAAGCGGCTGCGCATTTCCTTCTGCATGGCTTAATTATAATACACATTATAATCCATCTGGTTGAAATGTACATTTTTTTGTTGGTTTTTTGGTTACTCGTGACATTGTTCCTTTGTGCATTTGAGATTATACTGTTTTCAGAAACAAACGAAACATAATTTTTAAGGAGGCTATTTAAAATGGCAAGTTTATCACTTCAGGGAATTCAGAAAATCTATCCTAACGGATTTCATGCAGTAAAAGATTTCAATCTTGAGATCGAAGACAAAGAGTTCATCATCTTCGTAGGACCTTCAGGATGTGGTAAATCTACAACACTTCGTATGATCGCTGGTCTGGAAGATATCTCCGGCGGTACACTGAAGATCGATGGAAAGGTTATGAACGACGTAGAGCCGAAGGACCGTGATATCGCGATGGTATTCCAGAACTACGCTCTGTATCCGCACATGACTGTATATGATAACATGGCATTCGGACTGAAACTCCGTAAAGTTCCGAAGGATGAGATCGACAAGAAAGTTCGCGAGGCTGCAAGGATCCTTGACCTTGACAAACTGCTTGACCGTAAGCCGAAGGCTCTTTCCGGTGGACAGAGACAGCGTGTTGCTATGGGACGTGCTATCGTTCGTAATCCTAAGGTATTCCTTATGGACGAGCCTCTCTCCAACCTGGATGCAAAACTGAGAGTCCAGATGCGTATCGAGATTTCCAAGCTTCATGAGAACCTGGGTGCTACGATCATCTACGTAACACATGACCAGACAGAGGCTATGACACTT
>DWXK01000004.1 GCA_019119205.1 Candidatus Mediterraneibacter intestinavium | reverse complement strand
AAGGGTCGTATCTGTACAGATAAAAGCAAGCCAGTCCTTGCGATTTGCTTTATTCCTTACGCAAACGATTTTCGCCGGAATAGGATTCTCTTTTCCTACCATGACGTCAACAGAAAGCAGATACTTTGATCTGCCACGGCGTTTTTTGTTCCTGGAATAGATCTCTTTGATATTCAGCTGTTCACCACAGTATGAATACTTGATGCGGCTGCTTTTCTTGAGCATAGCAATCACATCCATCCCCTTTGAATGGATGGCTGTGATCTGTGCCGGGTTGGAAAACCAGGAATCAAAAAGGACATAATCAGCCTTTAGTCCTGCACTGAGAGCAGTATCCAACAAGGCCATCATTGCTTCAGGTGCTTTTGTCTGGGCAAGCTTGCGCCTTTTTCCTGCAATGGTTCTGTTATCAAAGTTCTTTACCGGACCGATAATATTTGCTTCTTTTGCAGATGCTAACAGACAGCTGTTTACCGGGATCAGTGTATTTCCGTCACTCCAGCTTAATGTAAGCATCCGAAACCCTTTTTTGAAATGCATATCGGTGTGGTCGAATACTTTTGATCCCAGTTCTGTTTTCTTGCAGCTGGTTCGACTAAAAAGGCTGTCATCAACAATGAACACATTTTTCCTGCTATCGTCCGTTAGATCTTTGAGATCATTATTGACGATATCAGCAGCCAGAAGAGAAGTAAAACGGAGCCAGTTTGTTTTTGCCGAATTTAGGAACCGATAAAAAGTGTTCTTTGAAAAATCTTCCTTAAAAGAGCCAGTTCGTTGCTGCATATACATGCTTCTTCCGACAAAAATGTTGCTGAGCTTGTAGCGGAGCAGAGAAACAGGTGAAACACCTTTTTCTTTCATCCCATTGCATTTGGCGAGAAGCTTGCCGACATGATGCCTGGAAAAAAATCTCTGAACACAATCAATTAACTCGTTCTCATCGCAATAGTTTTGTGGTATACTGGACATGGCATAAATCTCCTTTGTATAGATGGTTTTTCGTCAATTCCATTATACCAAACGGGACAGGTTTATGCCTTTTTTATTGGCTGAAATATTGAATTTTCAAGGTTCAACACACCGTATTGGTGTGGGAAGTTTTAGTTAAGAAGATATCAGGATCGGCAGTCCGGCAGGAAGCAGAACTGCAGAGTTAAGGAGGAATTCATCATGGCAGACATCAGAAGATCAGAAAACTGGGGTTTTGAGACAAAGCAGATCCACATCGGGCAGGAGCAGGCGGATCCGGCGACCGGGGCCAGAGCCGTCCCGATCTATGCGTCCACGTCCTTCGTGTTCGAGGACTGCGGTCACGCGGAGGATCTGTTCGCGCTGAAGCAGTCGGGAAATATTTACGGCAGGCTGACTAATCCCACAGAGGATGTGTTCGAGCGGCGGATCGCAGCGCTGGAGAACGGGACGGCTGCCCTTGCCACCGCATCGGGAGCGGCGGCGATCACTTATACCTTTCAGGCGCTGGCAAAAGCCGGGGAGCATATCGTGGCGTCAAAGACCATTTACGGAGGGACATACAACCTTCTGGCGCATACCCTGCCGCTGACTAGCGGGATCACAGCCGATTTTGTGGACCCGGAAGAAGAAGGTGCTTTTGAGGCAGCGATCCGGGAGGATACGAAAGCGATCTTTGTAGAGTCGCTGGGGAATCCAAACTCCAATGTGGCGGATCTGGAAGCACTCGCCAAGATCGCTCACAGGCATGGGATCCCGCTGGTGGTGGATTCTACATTTGCCACACCCTATCTGCTCCGTCCCCTTGAACATGGTGCAGACATTGTGGTACACTCCGCTACAAAATTCATCGGAGGACACGGCACGGCTCTGGGCGGCGTTATCGTTGAGGGCGGGGATTTTGACTGGAAGGCTTCCGGGAAGTATCCGTGGCTCTCAGAACCGAATCCCAGCTATCACGGCGTTTCCTTTGCAGACGCGGCGCCGGGGAGCGCTTTTGTCACCTATGTGAGGGCAGTCCTTCTGCGGGATACGGGAGCTGCGATCTCACCGTTCCACGCCTTCCTGCTGCTCCAGGGACTGGAGACCCTGTCCCTCCGTGTAGAACGGCATGTGGAAAACGCTCAGAAGATCGTGAGATATCTGGCGGGACATCCCAAGGTGGAGGCGGTCCATCATCCTTCGCTGGAGAGCGAGCCGAGCCACCCGCTGTATGAGAGATATTTCCCAAATGGCGGCGGTTCGATCTTTACCTTCGAGATCAGGGGGGATGCGGGGACGGCGCAGCGGTTCATCGATCATCTCCCGATCTTTTCGCTGCTCGCCAATGTGGCGGACGTGAAATCATTGGTGATCCACCCGGCGACTACCACCCACAGCCAGTGCACGCCGGAGGAACTGGAAAAACAGGGGATTCGGCCGAACACGATCCGGCTCTCTATCGGGATCGAGAAGGCGGAAGACCTGATCGCGGCGCTGGAGACGGCGTTTGAGGCGGTGTGAACAGCAGACGGAACGGTTGCGGATCTGTGTAAAACTTCCATACCGATCTGTGTAAAACCTCCATATTGATCTGTGCAAAACTCCCGGGAGCTATTGACGAACGAGAGAGAAAGAGCTAAGATATCGTCGGTGTACAGAGGACAGAATGAATGTCCCTGGGCACCGGCGTTATTTTATTAAAAATTATGCAGGGGGGACCGAAATTGAAACACAGTAAATATGAGATAGATATGTGCAATGGATCGATCATGGACAAACTGATCTCATTCTCGCTTCCGCTGATGCTCTCGAGCATCCTGCAGCTGATGTTCAACGCGGTGGATATCATTGTGGTGGGGCGGTTCGACAGCAGCCAGGCTCTGGCGGCAGTGGGTTCGACCACTGCGCTGATCAGCATTTTCACAAACCTGTTCATCGGCATCTCGCTGGGGGCGAACGTCCTGGCGGCGAGGTACTTTGCCGCGGGGCGGGATAAGGAGATGTCTGAGGCAGTACATACGTCGATCACACTGGCGCTGATCAGCGGGATCCTCATGATATTCGTAGGGATCGGGATGACCCGGCCGGCATTGGAGCTGATGGATACACCCGGGGACGTGATCGACCTGTCTGTGACTTATATGAGGATCTATTTCTGCGGAATGCCGTTTTTCATGCTTTACAATTACGGGGCGGCGATCTTAAGGGCGGTGGGGGACACAAAGCGTCCACTCCTCTTTCTTGCCGCTGCGGGAATGGCGAATGTGGTGCTGGACCTGCTCCTGGTGATCGTGATCCCGCTGGGGGTGGCCGGCGTGGCGATCGGCACGGTCACTTCCCAGTTTGTCTCCAGTATTCTGGTGCTCCGTTGTCTCTACAGATCAGAGGGGAGCTACCAGCTCCGGTTCTCGAAGCTGACGGTGAAATGGGTCTATCTGAAACGGATCTTCCAGGTTGGGATCCCGGCAGGGATCCAGAGTACGGTGATCAATTTCTCTAACGCGCTGCTCCAGTCCTCTGTCAATTCTTTCGGCTCGACGGCGATGGCAGGGTACACAGCGGCGAACAATATCCTGGGATTTCTCTATGTATCGGTCAATGCGGTCACCCAGGCATGCATGAGTTTTACCAGCCAGAATTACAGCGTGGGGAAGCAGAAAAGGATGGACCGGGTGCTTTTAGACTGCGTGATCCTCTCGGCGGGCACAGCGGCAGTCCTTGGAGTTGGAGCGTATGTGTTCGGCTCTCAGCTCCTGGGGATCTATACATCGGATCAGGAAGTGATCCGGTGCGGGCTGGAGATCCTGTCCATCACTACCGTTCCCTATTTCCTCTGCGGGATCATGGACCTGATCCCCGGGGCTTTGCGGGGGATGGGGCATTCTGCAGTGCCCATGGTCCTGTCGGTGATCGGGACAGTAGGGACCCGCGTGCTGTGGATCTATGTGTTCTTCCCGCAGCACAGGTCGCTGTATTTTCTGTTCATCTCTTATCCGGGATCCTGGATCGCTACCATCATCATGCAGGCGGTCTGCTTCTGGTTTGTGAGGAAGAAATGCATCCGGCAGCTCCAGGCGGCACGGATATAAAGCGGATATAAATATAAAAATAAAAATGGATGATAACAGGCAGTTCTGTCAAGTTTCGGCAGAACTGCCGGCTGTTTTTGAGATATGATGTTCCGGAGTGCGGTGTGAACTGTAATGATATGACTACAGCATATAACCTTCGGGTATATACAGGGGAACTTATTGTTTCTTCAATCAAAGGAAAAAGAAGTCTATAATTACAGGCAGAAAGAAAGGAGAGGTCTGGAATGCAGAAATTTGTATATGAGTATCCGACAAAGGTTTATTTTGGTGAAGGTGCGGCGAAAGAACATCTGGCGGGGAAACCCTGTCCCAGGTGATGGGGAAGAGACCGGACCTTTTTACGGCTTATCTCCAGTGCAGTTCCCAGTGGGACGGAGATTATGGGCCGGTGGTGGAGAGCAGGCTCCCGGTGTATTTTGTCATAGGAGAGGACGATGAGTATTATGGAGCGGAGCCCTCAGAAGAAGCCTATGGTACGCTGCGTGACATGTACAGTGAGGAGGGACTCTCCGATAAGGAGATCGATGAACTGCTCGTACTGGATGTAAAAGATGCGGAGTATTTTGAAAGCAGGGGAGTGGAGTATCAGCACGGCGGCGGGAACCTGTTCGCTGCGGACGAGGAGATCATGGGATGGCTCTTCGGAAAAGATAAAATGCATTATTGACAGCAGTCTCCGGCTGAAATATAGTTTTAGTTGTAGGAAGAATGAAGTATATTCTGGAAAGGAGACTGTTCTATGTATAACCTGCAGCTTGAGACTTTTATCGTTGTGGCAGACCTGGGAAGCTTTAACAAGGCGGCTGAGGCGCTCTATATCACTCCGCCCGCTGTCACGAAACAGATCAATCTCCTGGAAAAGGATCTGGGACTGAAGCTTTTTATCCGAACGCACCGGGGATTGACGCTGACGGAGGCTGGAAAGTCTCTATATAAAGATGCCAAGTATATCATCCAGTACTGCAAGGAGTCTGTTGAGCGGGCGAAGAAAGCGATGCAGGAAAAGGATAACGTGATCCGGATCGGAACGTCCCCCATGACGCCGGCGGCGCCGCTGGTCCAGGCATGGTCCCGGGTGCAGAAGGGCCATCCTGATATCAAACTCCAGATGGTCCCCTATATGAACAGCCTGGAGAATGCCAGAGAGATCCTCAAGAACCTGGGAAAGAATATCGATGTGGTGGCAGGGATATTTGACGAGACTATGCTCAAACTCCGGCAGTGCGCTGGGATGGAACTGTCCCGACAGCGGATCTGCTGTGCGGTCTCCATCAACCACCGTCTGGCTGAAAAAGACGTCCTTACATTTGAGGATCTGCATGGAGAGAATTTCCTTATGATGCACCGGGGATGGAGCAACTATGTGGATGAACTGCGGGACGATATCTGGAAGAACCATCCGCAGATCCATGTGATCGATTTTGATATCTACAGTGTGGATATCTTTAACCAGTGTGAGAACAGCAATGATATCCTTATGGTGGTGGAGAACTGGAAGGAGGTCCATCTTCTGCTGAAAGTGATCCCGGTAGAGTGGAAATATACCATTCCGTATGGAGTCCTGTATTCTCCGGAACCGTCTGACCTGGTGAAACGTTTTCTGAAAGCGGTGAAAAAAGCGGTATAAATATACTGCGTGTTCAGTATAAAATAAAAGGTAATAACTGCGAAACTAATGGAGACTTCTGGTGAAGTCTCTTTTTTTCTATAATTGAGACAGTCAGAAAAACGAAAATATCATTGCGGGAGGTTTGGAGATATGAAAAGAATGACAGCGGTCCTGCTCCTGGCGTTATCACTCGGCATAACGGGATGTTCTGCCGGGACAGATGGATCCGGGAACGGAGTGGAAACAGCGCAGACAGAGCAGGAGGAAGGACAGGCGGAAAGCGGCATAGAAGATGCCGAACCGGAGGCAGAAGAGGGAGAGGGCGTCAGCACAGACTGCTACTCTCTGTGGGGAGGCTCTGCGGGAGCCAGGATGGCAGCCTATCTCGGATCTTACGGTCCGGAGGCTTACGGCGGGGAAGACCTGCCCCGCCCCGGTGCTGTGATCATGCAGTACACCGGACACACGGACTATACAGAGAATGACCCGCCCACATATGCCTGTGTGGGAGAGAATGACGGCATCGCGAACTGGCACACTATGGAACAGCGGATCGAGAACCTGGAAGCGGACGGGATCGAGACAGCGTTTCATCACTATCCGGATCTGCAGCATGGGTTCGGGCTGGGCATTGGTACGTCTGCGGAGGGCTGGATCGACAACGCCGTTGACTTCTGGCAGGAGCAGATCGACAAGTGATGCCGGGACAGGTCGAAATGGCAGGAGCAGTGCAGTAAGTGCTGCCGGCTGACAGCAGGAGGGAAAACAGGATATGAATAATTTTATCTATGAAAATAAAACAAAAGTCTACTTCGGACGGGGCTGCGTGAAGGAATTCCTGACCTGTCTGGTGAGGGATTACGATACGGTCATGATGGCGTACGGTCAGGGTTCGGTCAAAAGGAACGGGATCTATGACGAAGTCCTCAATATCCTGATGAGAGAAGGAAAAAAGGTAGTGGAGTTTTCCGGCATCATGCCCAACCCCACGTATCAGAAAGTCCTGGAGGGCGCTGGGCTTGTAAAGGAACACCAGGTGCAGATGATTCTGGGGATCGGCGGCGGCTCTGTCATGGACTGTGCAAAAGCGGTGTCCCTTGCGTCGGGATTCGAAGGCGACGCCTGGGAAAATTTCTGGGAGAGGAAAGGGATCATTGATTTTGATCTGATCCCGGTGGGCGTGATCCCGACGAACGCGGGGACCGGGAGCGAGTGCAACGGCGCGGCAGTCATTACCAATGAAGAAAGGAAAGTGAAGACAGGATACGATTATCCTGCATGCAATCCCAAGTTTGCTCTGATGGATCCGGCGTATACCTTCAGCGTGCCAAAGGAGCAGATGGCGGCGGGGGCGTTTGACAGTCTTTCTCATATGATGGAGACCTATTTCAGTGAGCCGGATGAGCAGAATGTATCGGATGAGATTTCTGAGGCGCTGATGCGCAGCGTCATCAGAAATCTCAGGCAGGCGGTGAAGGATCCGGAAGACTATATGGCAAGAAGCAATCTGTTCTGGGACTCCACGCTCTCCGAGAACCGGCTGATCAAGATGGGGAAGAAATGCGACTTTACCTGCCACCTTATGGAGCATCAGATCGGCGCTTATACAGACTGTGACCACGGACGGGGGATGGCGGTGCTGCATCCGGTATATTACAGGCATATCTTCCGAGACGGGCTTGGCAAATTTGCGAGATTTGCCTGGAATGTGTGGGAGATCACGCCGGAGGGAAAGAGCGAGGAAGAACTGGCGGCGGAAGGCATCGACGCGCTGGCAGCGTTTATCCGTGAGATCGGACTTCCCACAACGCTCCGGGAGCTGGGAGTGGAGGACAGAAAACAGCTCAGAGAGATCGCGGCGTCCTGCCATTATTCTCCGGGAGGATACCGGAGGCTGGATGCGGAGGAAGTGCTGGAGATCTTTGAGGAGTGCTTCTGAGGGAAATGGAGAAATTTTTATCTGTTGAGATTTCTGTAATGACATGTTATAGTTTTAAATATAGAAGATATAGTTCTGATAAAAGAGATTAAGGTGATAAGATGTCGTTTACAGAGGAAAAAAGAAGTGCGATCCGGAAATACATGCTTGATAAGATCCGCGGCGGAGATACAGAGTTTATAAGGAAGACGGCAGAAAATTTTGCGATCTCGGAGACTTCTGTGAGAAGATATCTGCGGGAATGTCGTGAAAAAGAAATACTGGAGGAAGACAGGGAGGCGCCGACTGGGTTCCGGCTCAGAACGGTCAGTGAAACCTGGAAGGTGGAAAATGACGGCATGCTGGAAGAAGACGCGCTATTCTGGAAAAAGATCATGCCATTCCTTGAAGGTCTGCCGAAAAACGTACAGGATATCTGGGCGTATGCATTTACAGAGATCATGAACAACGCGATCGATCATTCCGCAGGTGACCAGATCATATTTTCCCTGCAAAAGGATGCACTTTTTACTGAGATCTCCATTGTAGATAACGGGATAGGCATCTTCCGGAATATACAGAGATATGCAGATGAAAAATATGGAGTGAATCTGGAGCGGGAGCAGGCAGCACTGGAATTATACAAGGGGAGAATGACGACAGATCCACAGAGACATTCTGGAGAGGGGATATTTTTCGTGTCGAAGATGCTCACGGAGTTTGCTATCTGGTCCGAGGATACCGTATATTCCTATCGATGCGATGACCGGGACCGGTTTGTGCGGTCGCACCTGATCTCTTATTATACGAAGGTGGAGGGGATAGGAACCATGGCTTTGATGAAACTGGAGAATGGGGCAACAAGGACGTCCCGGGAAGTGTTCGATGAATTTGCACCGCTGGAAGAAGGTTTTGTAAAGACTCTGATCCCTGTGCGGGATATGTGCCCTCTGGGGGACCCGGTTGCGCGGTCCCAGGCGAGAAGGATACTGCGCAGGCTGGATGAATTCCGGGAGATCATCTTTGATTTCCGGGGGATCAGTTTCATGGGACAGGGATTTGCGGATGAAGTGTTCCGGGTGTTCCAGAATGCACATCCTGATATCAAGCTGACGGTGATCAATGCGAATGCTTCGGTGGAGGGGATGATCAGGCATGTGAAGAGAGGGGAAATGTAAGAAATTACTGTCACACAATAAATCAACGCTCTGCGGAAGCTTCTGGCTTTCTCAGAGCGTTAATTTTGCATCAGATCTGATGCTGCTGAAATTTGGTTTTATATTCCGTCCCCCACTGTTCCATCGCATCCAGGATCGGTTTCATGGATTCGCCCAGCGGCGTCAGGGAATACTCCACCTTGGGCGGTACTTCCGGGTAGACGGTCCGGCTGACGAGCCCGTCCTCCTCCATCGTACGCAGGCTGTCTGTGAGCACTTTCTGGCTGATGCCCTCCAGGTCCCGGCGAAGTTCGTTGAAGCGCCAGGGGCGCATAAGGAGATCGCGGAGGATCAGGAGTTTCCACTTGCTCCCGATGAGCTGGACTGTAGTTGCAACCGGACACGCCGGCATCTCTTCTTTTGTCAGCATTCTGTCACCTCTTTCTTCTGCATGTAACTGATGTATTCCATGCCCCAGGTACGGATGCTCTCCAGGACCGGGGCAAATTTCTCTCCGATCTCGCTCAGGGAATATTCTACTTTGGGCGGGATCTGAGGGTATTCCGTGCGGATGATAAGCCCTTCCGCTTCGAGCTGTTTTAACTGGGATGACAATGTAGCATGGGTCATCTTGGGCATTTTTCTCTGCAGTTCATTAAAACGTGTCGTACCGGCGCTCAGGTGATGCAGGATCAGAATCGCCCATTTTCCCTGGATCAGCCTCTGGGCAGTCACAAAAGGGCAGACCCCGAACAGATCTTTATCCATAGCTTGTATCTCCTCCTGATAATATATTTGACTTTCGGTATCTCTCAGGATACCGGGTATCATGAAAGATCGTACTTGTGCAGTCCCTTTAAAGAAGTATAATGATAGTACGATAGTTTTCTGAACTATTATACTAAATTAACCTGAAGGGAGCAAGATACAAATGAATGAAATCGAAAAAGTAAATGATTTTCTCGGACAGGCACAGACGTTTTATCTGACGACTGTGGACGGTGACAGACCAAAATGCAGACCGGTAGCCTTCCATATGCTCTCGGGAGACCGGGTGTGTTTCGGCATCGGGGATTTTAAGGAGGTGTATAAGCAGATGCAGAAGATCTATAATGAGCAGACCGGATATAAGCTGGAGATTTTTCATCTGGAAGACGCGACGGCAGAGTTCAGGGGGATGCTGGGGATAAATGAGACGTATTCTTTTGCCTGAACTGCAGCGATAAAAGTGAACAAAGGCTGAATCAAACCGACTTCATGTGGACTTTTCTGATAGAAAATGGTATGATAGTAAGCACTCGTTAGGAAAACCTAACCTATGCTTAGATCGTTTTCAGAACGAAAATACCTATTGTCACAGGAGAATGTTTATGATGGGACTGATCAGAAAGTATTTTAACAACGCAAGGAAACCGGAAGGACTGCTGGGTAAGATAATGGTCTCCAGTATGAACAGGGCTCATGCGGAAGTTTCGGACTGGGGGATGAGCCATCTGAAAAGAATATCTCCCGCAGACATTGCAGAACTTGGATGCGGAGGCGGGAGGAATACAGTGGAACTGCTGAAGAGATATCCCGAGGCAAAAGTAACTGCGCTGGATCACTCCGAGATCGCTGTCCGAAAGACGGGCCGGCTCAATAAAGAAGCGATAAGTGCAGGAAGATGCCGGGTGATCCAGGGAGATGTATCCGCCCTTCCTTTTGAGACCGAAAGTTTTGACCTGGTCACGGCTTTTGAAACGGTTTACTTCTGGCAGGGGCTGGAGGAAAGCTTTCGAGAGGTCTTCCGCGTGTTGAGACCAGGAGGACTTTTTCTGATCGTAAATGAAACAGACGGTACGGATAAGAAGGATGAGAAGTGGAAAAACACCATTGACGGTCTGGAGATCTATGACCGCGCACAGCTGATCTGCGCCCTGGAGAAAGCCGGATTTAACGGAGCCAGCGCGGACCGTGATGCGATGAACCACAGGCTTTGCGTGCTGGCCAAAAAGCAGGGATGAGATCGGGGAAAAAAAGAATATTGGGAAAGTAACAGACAACCGGGGAATGCAGAGGCATTCTCCGGTTGTTTTCAGGTGTCAGAAAAAGGGAAAGTACGCAAAGGTTACTTTTTAGTAACCAGGTAATAAAAAAGTGCGTACTTTTTTGATGTAATCACCTATATTACAATAAAGCCGCAAACGGAAAGAGCGTTTGACGATAAGAAAACGGAGGTAGAACATTATGGCACTCTCAGATCTCTTCGGATGGAGAAAAAAGGCAGATGCGGAGCCCGCTTCCGCATGCGGGACAGCGTGTGGAGCAGCCGGGAAACCGGAGGAGAAACCTGCGGCATGCGGAACGGCGTGCGGAGCAGGGGACAAACCGGAAGAGAAGCCTGCGGCATGCGGAACAGCGTGCGGAGCGGGAGATAAACCGGAAGAGAACCCTTCCGCATGCGGTTCTGCATGCGGCGCCGGAGACAAATAGGTTTTGCATCACCTGGAACAGGATCCCGGCGGAAGAGCCGCCGGGAAGAGGAGAAGAACATCCGGGAGGACCGGATTTTATCATAGATCATTGTCAGATCATAAGGCGGAGTACGTCCGTTCAGACCGACCGGCGCAGGAGTAAGTGTATTCTGTCCGGCAGAAAGTGAGGAGGATTCCATGAAACAGTATTTTTCTTTTCAGTGGCATATTACAGATGAGTGCGATCAGCGGTGCAAGCACTGCTATATCTTTTCGGAGGACAACTGCAAAAAGCTGGATTCCATGAACTGGGAGCAGATGCAGGAAACATTTCATAACTGTCTTGATTTTTGTAAGGTATATGACCGTCTGCCGTATTTTTATATCACCGGAGGAGATCCGATCCTGCATCCGGATTTCTGGAAACTTCTGGAGCTGATGAAAGAGAATGGGATTCCCTTCACCATCTTGGGAAATCCGTTTCACCTGACCGACGCGGTCTGTCAGAGATTAAAAGAGTATGGCTGTGAGAAATATCAGCTTTCTCTGGACGGGATGAGAGAGACTCATGACTGGTTCCGGAAACCGGGAAGTTTCGACATCACCCTTGAGAAGATCGGGTGTATCAAAAGAGCCGGGATCCGCGCTGTGGTCATGACAACCGTATCCGGGACGAATATCGATGAGGTCCCGAATATCATCGATGCGGTCGTGGAACATAAAGCGGATGTGTTTGCTTTTGCGAGATACTGTCCGACCAGCGGGGAGAAGGACGTGGGGATCGACCCCATGCGTTACAGAAAGCTTCTGGAAGACTGTGACCGGAAGTTCCGTAAATATGAAACAGAGGGATGTGAGACCTATTTTAACAAGAAAGATCATCTGTGGACACTGTACGAGTATGAGACAGGAGCGTTCCGGATCCCGGAGACGGTGGAAGAGGGGATGATATACGGAGGATGCAACTGTGGAAACTGCCATCTGACGATCCTTCCCACCGGGGATATCTTTGCATGCCGCAGAGTGCAGAACAGCAAGGTGGGAAATGTGTTCACCGACCGGATCGCAGATGTGTGGATCTGTCAGATGGAGCAGTATCGGGATTATGCGAGATTTGAGAAATGTTCGAAATGCGAACTGCTGGCATGGTGCCGCGGATGTCCTGCTGTGGCAAGCGGAAAGGACGGAAACTTCTACGCGGCGGACCCGCAGTGCTGGAAGGAGGTTGTCTGAGATGGAAGAACGGACTGGGAAAACGGAGGCAGAGCGCGGCAGCGTGGGAGTGCAGCGAGAAAGTGGAAAACAGCAGATGATGGAAAATCCGGTGCTGGACGTGATCCGGCACCGGAGATCGATACGGAGATTCTCAGACAGGCAGATCGAGGAAGAGATCCTGCAGGAAATCCTTGATGCGGGACTGTATGCGCCGTGCGCGGGAGGGCGGCAGGGAGTCATCTTCGCCGTATCCCAGGACAGGGAAGTCAACGAGCGGCTGGGAAAGATCAAGCGTGCCAACTCCAGTCCCCGCATGGCATCAGGCGGGAATTATGTTTCGAAGGAGCAGCCCAGCATCGCCGACGATCCGAAGCTGACCAATGCCTTTTATAATGCGCCCACAGTCATCACGATGTTTGCACCGAAGAATTTCCTCTTCGCTGCGGAGGACTGCGCGGTGGCTGCGGAAAACATGATGCTCGCGGCGGACTCCCTGGGGATCGGGTCCTGCTATATCGGACAGGGATGGACCGCTTTTGCGGATCCGTATGGTCAGGATATCCTGAAAAAGTGGGGGATACGGGGCGACTATCATGCCGTGATGCAGCTCCTGCTGGGGTATCCGAGAGAAGGGGACCGGCATCCTGCGTCGAAACCACGCAGGGAAGGCAGAGTGCTGCGGTTTTAGAAGGAGGGATGAGAAAATGGATGCAGAGACCTGTTTAAAGAAATTACAGTATGTAGGAGTGCTTGCATTTGCGACGACAGACGGACAGGGGAATCCCCAGGTGCGCAATATCAGCGCGATCCACTATGAGCCGGATGCCATTTACTTTTTCACGGCCAGGGGAAAGGACTTCTGCCGGGAGTTGCTCTCGGACGGCAGGGTGCAGGTGCTGGGATACACAAGATACAAAGAGATGATCCGCCTGTCGGCAAAAGCAGAGGCAGTCTCCCGGGAGGAACAGGAACACTGGATCGATACGATATTCCGGGAACAGCCATATCTCGCCAATGTTTATCCGGGAGATACCAGGGAGATCGGTATCGTGTTCATGATCCGGGATGCGCAGATCGAATATTTCAATCTGGGAGTCCGCCCGATTTTCCGTGAGAGTTATACCATGGGAGGAGGAAAGATCTCTCCGAAGGGATATGAGATCACAGAAGAGTGTATCGGGTGCGGGACCTGTGCAAAACACTGTCCGCAGGGCTGCATCGAGACGGGACAGCCGTTCCGGATCCGGCAGGAACACTGCCTGCACTGCGGAAATTGTTTTGAGCAATGTCCGGTATCTGCCGTACGAAGGAGGGGATGAGCCCCCGGATCTCTTTCTAAGATCAATGACAAAACAAATTGTATCGCTGTATGACGCTGCATTTTTCTGTTCCTGAGTGCGGTGTAGACAGCAGCAGATGGTTTGTTTGTACAAACACTTGTTCGGGATCTCCGCTTGTGATATCATAGAGATATGATGTAAGAAGGCTCACTGTACGGCTTTACAAAAAACGTGCAGACACACGAAGATAAGGAGCGAAACACAATGCATGATATCTGGAATCCCTGGCACGGCTGCAGAAAATGCTCCGAGGGCTGCGAAAACTGTTATATGTACTTTCTGGACCGGATGCGGGATCAGGACGGGAGCCGGATCTACCGGACAAAAGGGGGATTTCGATATCCTCTGCAGAAAGACCGGCAGGGGCGTTACAAAGTTAAAAGCGGAGAAATGATCCGGGTCTGCATGACCTCGGATTTCTTTCTTGAGGAAGCGGACGCATGGCGGGATGAGGCGTGGTCGGTCATGCGGGAGCGAAAAGACGTGAAATTCTTTCTCCTTACCAAGAGGCCGGAGAGGGTCTCTTCTTGTCTTCCCTATGACTGGGGAGAAGGATGGGGGAATATATTTTTTAATGTGACTTGTGAAAACCAGAGGCGTGCCGATGAGAGGATCCCGATCCTGTTTGAACTCCCGTTTCGGCATAAAGGCATCATGACAGCGCCCCTGGTGGGTCCGGTGGATCTGGGGAAATACCTTCCCGAGGGGCAGATCGAGCAGGTGCTCTGCGGCGGGGAAAACTATGACGGCTCCCGCCCGTGCAGATATGAGTGGGTGAAGCGTTTAAGCGATCAGTGCCGGGCGTATGATGTTACCTTTGATTTTATCGAGACAGGGACATACTTTGTGAAAGATGGGAAAACGTATCGTATCCCGGATAAGCGGACCCAGTCTGTGCAGGCATTCCGTTCCGGGCTGAGTTATCAGGGCCGGGAGATAAGGTTCCACCTGACGGATGAATGGGGATATGACATTCCGGAAGAGGAACTTTATGTGCCCCATTATCATCCGGTCACATGCAGGGAGTGCGCAAGCCGCCTGACCTGCAACGGCTGCTCGGACTGCGGAAAATGTACGTAGTTATAACCAGGAGTGGTGGAAAAGGGTACCAGTTCCCGGATGGAATGTGGAAAAATTGTGTTGATTGTATGTAAAAGTGATGATAGTCTGTAATAGTGAGTGAAAATTTTGAGGTAACAGTTCAGCCATAAGGCAAGAAACAGGCTGAACTGTTATGAATTGAGAGGAAAGAGAGACGGGCTTTATCAGTCCGTTTCTGTACAGAGGAGAACAATGCAGTCAGAGTCAACCATTTTACAGTCAGGATCAACTGTTCCCAGATCCAGGATATTGAAAAAGGCGTTCAAAGCCGCCTTTCCCTATACGATACCGATCTTTGCCGGGTTCTGGTTCCTGGGTATTACCTATGGGATCTATATGAATGTGTCCGGTTTTAACTTCCTGTACCCAATGCTCATGAGCCTGACCATCTTTGCGGGATCCATCGAGTTTGTCACAGTCAATATGCTCCTCGGGGCGTTTGATCCCCTCCAGGCATTTGCCATGACGCTGATGATCAATGCAAGGCATCTGTTCTACGGAATCTCCATGCTGGACAAGTTCCGGGGAATGGGATGGAAGAAGGTCTATCTGATCTTCGGGATGTGCGACGAGACATTTTCCATTAATTATACTGCCGATATCCCGGAGGATGTGGACCGTGGCTGGTTCATGTTCTTCGTTACACTTTTGAACCACCTGTACTGGTTTTCCGGCGCAACGCTGGGAGGCATCTTCGGTTCCCTGATCAATTTCAGCACAGAGGGGCTTGATTTTGTCATGGTCGCCATGTTCGTGGTGATCTTCCTGGAGCAGTGGCTCAAAGAAAAGGATCATACCAGTTCTCTGCTGGGACTGGGGATCTCTCTGGTCTGCCTGGCAGCGTTTGGGGCAGATAATTTTATCATCCCGGCGATGCTTGCGATCCTCGCGGTGCTGACACTGATGAGAAGGACGCTTGAGAAGAAAGGAGGAGAAGTTCAATGACACTGACACAACAGATCATCACAGTCGCAATGGTGGTGCTGGGGACTGCGGTCACCAGGTTTCTTCCCTTTCTGGTCTTCCCGTCGGGAAAACCGACGCCGAAGTATGTGCAGTATCTTGGAAAATTCCTTCCGGCTGTGGTGTTCGGACTCCTTGTCGTCTACAGCCTGAAGGATGTGAGCGTTTTTACGGGAAGCCACGGGATCCCGGAGATGATCTCGATCCTGCTGGTCATCGTGCTGCACGTATGGAAGCGGCAGATGCTGCTGTCCATCGCAGGCGGGACAGTGTGCTATATGCTGCTGGTGCAGTTCGTGTTCTGAATCATAATTCACTCTTGACAACTCACAGAAAATCGTTTATATTTACTGGCATAGCAAGGGCGCTTGATCATCCGGTCAGGCGCCTTTTTACATAGATCAGGCATAAAAACAAAAGGAACAAAGGCGTTTCTCTGCAGATGGCAGAAGAAGCGCCTTTATTCAGTTTTACAGGAGGGAAGCGATCATATGAGAGAACTGATTGAACACACGGAGGGGATAAACCGACTGATGGCACGCTACGGCGTCAAGTTCGGGATTTACAAGGGCGGTGAGTTCCATGAGCAGCTCTTTCCCTTTGACGCGATCCCAAGGGTCATTACCCACGAGGAGTTTCAGCAGCTGGAGAAGGGGCTGATCCAGCGGGTGGACGCCCTGAACCTGTTCCTGAATGATATATACGGAGAAAAAAAGATCATACATGACGGCGTGATCCCCGAGGAATTTGTGTTTATCTCATCCGGTTATCTGCCTCAGTGCGAGGGGATCGCGCCGCCGAAGAACATATACAGCCATATCTCGGGCATCGATCTTGTGCTGGGAAAAGACGGAGAGTGGTATATCCTGGAAGATAATTTAAGGATCCCGTCGGGAGCGTCCTATCCCATGATCGCCCGGGAGATCTGCAGACGGGTATCCCCGGTGACCTTCGGCAACAACTCTGTGGTGGACAACCGGAATTACGCGGTCATGCTGAAAGAGACGATGGACTGGGTGAACACCGGAGGCATTCCTGTGATCATGACGCCGGGGCGTTATAATGCGGCATATTTTGAACATTCTTATCTGGCAGAGCGGACGGGAAGCGAACTTGCCACCTGTACGGATCTGTTTGTGGAAGACAACTATCTGTATTACCGGGACTATCGGGGAAGAAAACAGAAAGTGGGCGTGATCTACCGGAGGATCTCAGATGACTATCTTGATCCGATGACATTCCTGCCCGAATCGCTGATCGGCATCCCGAATATCATGGACGTGTACCGCAGCGGAAATGTGGCGATCGTGAACGCACCCGGCAACGGCGTTGCCGATGACAAGGGAATCTATTATTTTGCCCCGAAGATGATCCGGTACTATCTGGGTCAGGAGGCAATCCTGAAAAACGCTCCAACCTACCTGCCGTTCTATGAGGAAGACAGGAAATATGTGCTGGATCATCTGGAGAAGCTGGTCATCAAGGACGTGGCTGAGGCAGGAGGATACGGCGTGATCTTCGGGAATGAACTGAGCAGGGAAAGACTTGCACAGATGAAGAAGGTCATCGAGAAGGAGTCGCGCCGGTTCATTGCCCAGGAGGTCGTTGATTTTCAGGATATGGAGGTCATGGACGGCGACGAAAAAGTGCTCCGAAAAGCAGATTTAAGAGCCTTTGTGCTGTCCGGTGAGAAGACAAGGGTGTGGCCCGGCGGGCTGACAAGATTTTCAAGAAATGCGGACTCGTTTGTAGTCAACTCATCACAGGGAGGAGGATTTAAAGACACATGGGTGTTATCTCAATGGAAAAAGTAGACCATCTGTACTGGCTGGGAAGGTATACGGAGCGGGTATATACGACGCTGCGGGTATTCTTCCACATTTATGACCGGATCATAGAGCAGCCGGAAGGAATGTATTCCAAATACTGCGAAAAACTGGACATTCCCGATATCTATACGTCGAACCGTCAGTTTGTACAGTCCTATCTCTTCGGGGAGTACAATCCGGATTCTGTGTATTCCAACATGAAGCGGGCGTATGACAACGCGGTAGTGCTCCGGGATGAACTGAGCACCACAGTCCTGTCGTATGTGCAGCTTGCGCTGGATACATTTGATTCCTGCAGGAAGACGACGGCTCCACTGCTGGAACTGCAGCAGGTGATCGATCATCTGCTCGCCTTCTGGGGAGGCGCGGACGACTATGTGGAGCAGGAGGACTGCCGGAATATCCTGAAATGTGGAAAATATGTAGAGAGGCTGGATCTCTGCATCCGGCTGGACTATCACGGGAAGGATCTGGAAAAAGAATACCGGAAGCTGTGCAACCGTCTGGGAAAGACAGGGCTTTCTTACAGCGAAAAAAATCTGGAGCGTATCGGGGAGATCATCCTGAAGGAAGAGGAGCCGAAACGCTGTTACCGGGAGGCACTGGGGTGCCTGGGCGGGCTGATCATCTGAGAGGACGCTGGGAAGAAAGGAAAACGCGGAAGGAGAGGGGCAGACCCTGACAGAAAAAAGATGTTTATACACAAGAAAGCCGTATATATCATAAGAAAGCTGAGACAGATTTATGAGAAAACTAAGATTTGAGTACAGTATGGAACTGAAGTTTTCGTCTCCGGTGAGCAGCCATTATTTTGCACTGCGCTGCGTCCCCGGGGACTCTTTGCGGCAGAAGGTGCGGCTGACGGAGTGCCGGGTCAGTCCGGCAGACTATACAAGCGCGTTGAAAGACGGGTTCGGGAACAAGAAACTCAGCGGATGCTGCCATGCGCCCCATGATGCGTTTGGCTACAGTGTCGCGGGGACGGCCGAGACGAATGGGATGATCGTGCAGAAATGCCCGCTCCATCCCATGTACCGTTACCCTTCAAAATATACGCAGTTTGAACCGGAAGTAGTCCGTTTCGCGGAGAAGATCAGAGAGGAGTGGAGGAGTGAGTCTGCAGGGACTGCCCTGGAAAAAGCGGTCTGCGCCATGCATTACCTGCATACGTATTTTGAATATTCGCCGGGGACGACGGATATCGGGACAACGGCCGCCGGAGCGCTTAAGCTGGGAAAAGGCGTCTGTCAGGACTATGCCCACATCATGATCGCCGTGATGCGGTATCTGGGAGTCCCGGCGCGGTACGTGAACGGACTTATGATCGGCGAGGGAGCGACTCATGCCTGGACGGAGGTGTATACGGATGGCGGATGGTACGGACTGGACCCGACCAATGATCTGCATATCGACGGATATTATATCAGCCTTGCCCACGGGCGGGACTATGGGGACTGCATCGTGGACAGAGGAATCTTTCTGGGAAATGCTTCCCAGGAACAGAAAATCTATGTAAATGTGGAGGAGATCAAAGATGGTAGAGACAGTTGTGTCAATGGAACTGCCGGTGGACGAGAAGCTGACGATCCGTAAGAACCGGATCATGCCGGCCCATCCCACCGGAGAGGAGAAGCGGGTCGCGATCGTGACGGGGACGCACGGAGACGAGCTGGAAGGGCAGTTCGTGTGCTATGAGCTGCTCCGGAGGCTGAAGGCGGAGCCGGGATATCTGAAGGGGATCGTGGACGTGTATCCGGCGCTGAACCCTCTGGGGATCGATTCGATCACCCGTGGGATCCCCATGTTTGACCTGGATATGAACCGGATCTTTCCGGGAAATGAAGAAGGACCTATGATGGAGTCTCTGGTCTACAAGCTGACGGAGGATCTGAAAGGGGCGGATCTGTGCGTGGATATCCATGCCAGCAATATTTTTCTCATGGAGCTTCCCCAGGTCAGGATCAATGAGCTTACGGCAGAGAGGCTGGTCCCGCTGGGAGAGAAGATCAATGTGGATTTTGTGTGGGTGCACGCTTCCTCCACTGTGCTGGAATCCACCCTCGCCTACAGCCTGAACAGTGTGGGAACGCCCACTCTGGTGGTGGAGATGGGGGTCGGCATGCGGATCACCAGGGATTACGGGTATCAGCTTGTGGAAGGCATCATGAACGTGATGAAGGAGATGGGAGTCTGGGAAGGTGCCGCGGGCGAAGTGAGAAAGCCTATCGTATCCACGGACCGGGCGGTCGGGTATCTCAATGCGGACAGAGCCGGGATCTATGTGCCGCATGTGAAGATCGGCGGGCATGTGGAAGAGGGAGAACTTCTGGGCGAGGTATTAAATCCTCTGACCGGAGACGTGGAACAGGCGGTGACCGCCCCCATCTCCGGGATGGTATTTACCAGGAGAGAATATCCGGTAGTCTACAGCGGTTCGCTTCTGGGACGGATCCTGGGAAGCAGAGAAGGGGAGGAAAGAGACAATGAGGAAGACTGAGATCTATCATATGGGGTCCCCCTACAGGGAGGACCTTTCCATCAGCGGGTATACCTTCGGACACGGGAGAAAATCCGCCTGTATCGTGGGGAGTATGCGGGGAAATGAAGTACAGCAGCTCTATGTCTGCTCGCAGATCATAAGAAAGCTGGGGGAGCTGGAGGCGGCCCACGCCATTACCGCGGACAGGGAGATCCTGGTGATCCCCTCGGTCAACCACCACGCCATGAACCTGGGAAAACGGTTCTGGCCGGTGGACAATACAGATATCAACCGGATGTTCCCGGGATACGACCTGGGAGAGACGACACAGCGGATCGCTGCCGGGGTGTTTGAGAAGGTGAAGGACTATGATTACGGGATCCAGTTTGCCAGCTTCTATCTGCCCGGCGACTTTATCCCTCATGTGCGCATGATGGATACCGGCAGGCAGAACACCAGTCTTGCCGGGCTGTTCGGGCTCCCCTATGTGGTGGTGCGCAGGCCGAAACCGATCGATACGACCACGCTGAATTATAACTGGCAGATCTGGGATACCAGCGCGTTCTCACTGTACACGACGGAGACGGATTTTATCGACGAGGTGTCCGCGCGTCAGGCTGTGGCGGCGGTGCTGCGCTTTTTGACCCGGATGGGGATCTTGAAATACAACAGCCATAGCGGATATATCTCTACTGTGATCGAGGAAGAGGAACTGACCTCTGTGAGGACAGCGGCGGGCGGGATATACCGCCGCCTGTGCCGCCCCGGCGACGAGGTGCGGATGGGCACCCCGCTTGCAGAGATCGTGCATCCGTATGAGGGGAATGTGATCTCTACGGTGCTCTCTCCTACGGAAGGGATCGTGTTTTTTACGCATAAGAAGCCTCTGGCGACAGAGCATGAAGTGGTCTGTAAGATCATCCGGAGGCTGCATGAGTAAAAAGACGGATGCGGAGGGGCCTGGAAACATCGGTAAAGTTTTAAAGCAATGTGGCAGGAACAAGACAAGAGTGCTATAATACAGTCATAACATAATGTTCGGATGTTTACCGGGAGGTGAGCGTATGGATGCATTGGGATTTGTACTCTTTATACTGGCGTGCGGGGGCGTAGCAGCATTGATGTTCCTGCGCGGCAAGGCGTGGAAGGACTTTACGGACAGTGTAACCGACAAGAAAGAGTAAATGTACGAGTTACGGGCGAACGTAAGAGACAGACAAAATGACATCGGAGAACAGAAAAGGGAAGCACAGGCTCTTAAGGGAGCAGGCGCTTCCCTTTTCTCTTCGCCCGACAGAGGCATTCTTCATTGGGATTTTTATTGGTTGTCAGAGAATAGTCAGCAGTGAGCATTTACCAAAAGGTTTATACAGGAAAACTAAACGGGTCTTCTGATGAAGGCCCGTTTTTTCTATAATGGGATCAGAGATAAGGAAAAGAAAGAGGCGGAAGAAAATGGAAAAGCGTATTTTAGGAAAAGATCTTGAGGTGTCTGCGATCGGACTCGGATGTATGGGAATGAGCCATGCATACGGCCCGGCGGCGGACAGAAAGGAGATGTCGGAACTTCTCGCCGAAGCCGTGGACAAAGGCTATACCTTTTTTGACACGGCGGAGGTATACGGGACTCCGGAGAATCCTCATGACAACGAGGAACTTCTGGGGGAAGCGTTGAAGCCTTACCGGAACCGGATCGTCCTCGCGTCCAAATGCGGGATCCGGTTTGACGAGACGTCGGATGCAGTGAACAAACCGCTGGTCCCGGACGGGAGGCCGGAGACCATTAAGAAATCTGTTGAGGGCTCTCTGGAGCGGCTTCAGACCGATCATCTGGATCTCTATTATATCCACCGTATCGACAGGAACGTTCCCATCGAAGAGACGGCAGGAGCAATGAAGGAACTGATTCAGGAGGGCAAGATCACTCACTGGGGGATCTCCGAGGCGGACGAGGAGACGCTGAGAAAGGCTCATGCAGTCTGCCCGGTCACGGCAGTGCAGAACCGTTACTCCATGATGTACCGGGACTACGAGGCGCTGTTCCCCGTACTGGAGGAAATGCAGATCGGTTTCGTTGCATTCTCCCCGCTGGCGAACGGTTTCCTGAGCGCAAAATACAACAAGGACTCAAAGTTTGAGAAAGGGACAGACTACCGGAGCGCGATGCCTCAGTTTGTGCCGGAAGCCATCGACAAAAACCAGGAGATGCTCCGTTATCTGGAAAAGATGGCGGATGAGAAAGACGCCACCCCGGCACAGATATCCCTGGCGTGGATGCTGGCGAAGAAACCGTGGATCGTGCCAATCCCGGGTACGAGAAAATACGGGCGTCTGATCGAGAACGCGCAGGCGGCGGATGTGAAGCTGACAGAGCAGGAAGTGGCGGAACTTGACCGGATGCTGGAGACGGTTCCCATGTCGGCAGTCTTCGGCGGCTCGAAAGTGGAAGAAAAGAAATAAGACGGAAAGGAAAGAAAATGAAAAAGAAGATCGCGGGAGCAGTGATCCTCATCCTCTGCATCGCAGGGAGCATCATTGCCTATTATCTTTACCGGATGTGGCCCATGCTCAGTACGACCATGGGTGATGTAGAGCAGACGGAGGAACATCAGTCGCACATGGCGGCGGAAGGAAACTACAGTGATATGGAGGCGGAACCTTCCGGGGAAGACGTGTCGGCTGTCTATATGACAACAGAGATCACGCCGGAGGGACTGATGAATGCATATCAGGCTCTGGGCGTGGACCTTACCGGCGATAACATCGGAGTAAAACTTTCTACCGGAGAGCCGGGAAGCAATTATCTGGATCCGGATCTGATCAAAGATCTGGTACAGTATGTGGAAGGGACCATTGTGGAGTGCAATACCGCATATCAGGGTTCCAGGACAGAGACCGGGATGCATTATCAGGTGGCGGAAGATTATGGCTTTACAGATATCGCGGATTTTGTGATCATGGATGAAGACGGTTCTGTCAGCATCCCCGTGGAGGGAGGCACCCGGATGACGGAAAACCTTGTGGGAGCCCATTTTCCGGAATATGACGGCTTTCTCGTGCTGTCTCATTTCAAGGGGCATGCCATTGCGGGATTCGGCGGCGCGATCAAGAACATCTCCATCGGGATGGCTTCCCAGGAGGGCAAATGCCTGATCCATACCGACGGAGCAAGTCATACCAGCCCGTGGGGCGGCGCTCAGGATCCGTTCCTTGAGTGTATGGCGGTGTAGAGGGAAAATGACAGGGGTGTTTCCCGGGCAGAGAAAGAGCAGCAAAGTCCAGGCAGAGACAGGATTCCCGTGCGACGGGGACGCGCAGCGATGTGGGATAAAATAAGCAGAACGGTAAACGAAACCCCGTGGAAGAGAACAGAAAATGTTCGTTCCACGGGGTTTTTGACTGATTTATGCGCATTCATCGGCAACTGGTGTTCCTGTCTTTTTTTCTGCCTGTCTGAAGATAAGCCGGAAGATAAATCTCACAAACGGTCCTGCGTAGCATATCTGCCAGAAAAATGCCATCGGAAAATTCAGAGCTACGGTCTGAAGCCAGACTGGGAGCAGATCCATTCCCGCGTTCTTAAAAAGCAGCGTTGCCACAAAGCTCATCAGCGGGCACATCCACATGACGGATACCGCAGAGATCGCGAGGACAAGATGGAACGGATTTTCTTTTTCCGGATCGACGAGACGGAACGCAGTTTTTTTCGCGATATGTCCGACAAAGAAAAAGTCAATGACAAAAGCGGCGGGCGCCATGATCACCAGCTCGTGGAATGCGGACAAAAAGACTGAATAAGTCATCGCGCCTGTGTTCAGCACGATATTGTAACAGATCATTGTGTAGACCATCACAAAGACCATGATGATCGTAAAAATAACATCTTCAAATTTAGTTCTTGGCATAAAAAATCCTCCTTTAATGATCATACTGGCAACAAAAATCCGTGTTGTTCGTTAATCATTCAGGAGAATGGACGTTTCCAATATAGACCTGGATTTTCTCAGCGGACATGAGTTTATCATATATATTCCTGTATAGTCAAGTGAAAATTAGAGGATGGATTCAAAAATTGATAGAATTTTTTTCTGTTTTTTCTAATATTCAGATCAGATCAAAGAGGAAGAGGCCTATATCTTTACAGAGAAAGCGCCAAAAGCAAGTAGTCCGTATTAACAGGCAGTCTGTGTGAACGGGATCTTTGTAACGTCCGGACCGCTCCCGGCGGACTCGGAGACCGGGAAGATTGAGATTGAAGACCTAATAAGGAACAGTTCTGATTCCGGGAGCGGCGTCAGGAAATTGTCGCTGCAATACTAAAGTTTAGATACAAAATGCTGCATAGAGGGGAACAATCTTCTTATTGTCCTCAAATGCAAAGTTTTTTGCAGAGAGCTTGACAGCATAGGCAGGCTTGTAGGTGTCCATATAAACCTTTAAGCTCTTTGCCCTGGTGTTGTCGGCTGATTTGACCTCTATCGGAATAAGATGTCCTTCACGCTGAATGACAAAATCAATTTCTGCTCCACGTTCAGATGTCCAATAGTAGGTTTTATAACCGCTGATGGTGAGTTGCACATTGACATAGTTTTCAACCATACCGCCCTTAAAGTCATTGAGTTCCTCCACCATATAGAGAATATCATTTGCCGCTAAATCTTTTTTGGCACAAAGCAACCCTGAGTCCGACACATAAATTTTGAACGCGTCAATATCACGATAGTTTTCCAATGGCTTTTTAATCTGTTCCACCCGATAAACCTGTGATACGATACCAGACAGGCAAAGCCATTCAATCGCATTTTCAAATTCGGAAGCCCGACCGCCTTTCTTGATCAGCTTGTACTGAAAACGAGTATTCTTTTTTGAAAGCTGAACAGTAATATTGTCATAGGCAAGTCTGGTTTTTTTGATTTCATTCAAGTTGTTGTACTTACTCATATCGTTGAGATAACTTGCAAGAATAGTATCCTGCGTATGGCGGACAAGAATATAGTCTTTCGTTTCGGCAAACTGCATTACGCACTCCGGCATACCGCCTACAACAAGATACTGGCGATAAAGCAGCATTGCCGCGTCGTGCAGCGCTGATGGCATCGGGCTGTCGGTTTCAAAGCATTTTTTGATCTGCTCTACAAGAGCATTTTCGCCCATAGCAAGCATAAATTCCTCCATATCCATAGGATAGAGGGTTTTCATATCTACCTTGCCGACAGGAAAAGAAAATTTAGTCCTGTTTACTGCCACACCGAGCAGGCTGCCGGCCACGATGATATGATAGTCCGGAGCATCTTCGCAAAAATATTTCAACGAAGTCAGCGCCCTTTCACAAAGCTGTACCTCATCAAAGACAATCAGCGTTTTTTCCCGAACGATCGTCTGACCTGCGATGTGGGATAAAATTGGTATCAGATAAGAGGGGGTGATGTTTTCCTCAAAAGTTTCATTCAGCTTCGGATTGGTTTCAAAATTGAAGTACGCCACATTCTCATAAAACCTGCGTCCGAACTCCAGGACAGAGTAGGTTTTACCAACCTGCCTTGCTCCCTGCAAAATAAGGGGCTTGCGGTATTCACTTGTTTTCCATGCTTCCAGGAAGTTCATGATCTTTCTATACATGATCCGTCCTCCATTCAAGGTGTTAAAACTAGTATAGTTGATTATCGTGTAAAAATCAACAAAAACAATAAGGATAATTGCATTAAATTACATGAATATTTTTGAATATCGCACAGATTTTGACACGAATATCGATTTTTGTATATTATATGGCTCCGTTGCCACTGCCGAGGTGACCGCAACGGTCTCCTCGGCGATGTGGGATAAAATATGAAGAGCGACAAAGAAAAAGTCAATGCCAAAGGCGGTTATGCCAATTTTATTTCATACACCGGGCATACCTTCACGTCTTTAAGATCAGCCACATATGCTGATGCGCTTTCCATTCTTGCTGCCATGGCGGATTCCACGTTGACGTTCACACCCTCCCTCAGAGGTGAGATGGAAATGGTAAGCGGAGTTGATCGCAGTCTTTCGGCAAAGGTGCGCAGTCCGATCTCCCATGTACTGTTATTGCAGAAGTTATCGTTTA
>DWXK01000050.1 GCA_019119205.1 Candidatus Mediterraneibacter intestinavium | reverse complement strand
TAGATGATTCAGTTACTATTTCCGGCAGAAGTACAGATGAAATGGAGAAAGAGGCCAACTATTTTGCAGCCTGTCTGCTTATGCCAGAAGATAAAGTAAGTGAATTCCTCGATTTGGAAATTAATGACTTTAATAAAAATGGTTTGTCAGCAATGGATATAGCAAGAATCATGTCAGAATTTAGTGTGAGTTTCGATATGGTCTTAAATCGTTTGGAAAATTTGGGGAAGATCGACTGTATTCAAAAAGCACAGTTAGAAAGTGAAAGAAATCAAAGGCGGGTAAGTAATCTATTGAGAAGCGTAGGAGGGAACAGCCGTCTGAATGAAGCCAGTAAAGAAATTGATATACCGTATGAATATATAGACTATGCAATTTATAATTACAACCGTAATGCTATACCGATGGAGACGCTTGAAAAAGTGTTAGAGTGTTATCATCTTACAATAGAAGATATTAATGATAGAATTGTTAAACATTCGGAGGAAGAAGAGGATCTTGATGATCTGATAGGGGGCTTGGCAGATTGAGAGCATCACTGGATACAAATGTACTTATTCATGTTTATCGGGCAGGCCTTGAAGATATACTATTTGATTTTTTCGCAGATGGTGTTTTTATATATGAGCAGATTAGAAAGATAGAGCTGGAACACCATGGACAGGATATTCTTGATAAAGTTGATGCAGATATTGAATCAGGAAAAATTGAAGTGTATACAAATGAGACTTTAAAGCAACAAGCTGTTTTAAGAATATTTGAGACCAATGTAAATGAAAATAAGTTATTATATGGTTCGGGAGATCTTGGATAGGTTTATGCGATTTCCCTGGCTCAGACAATAGGTGCGTATTCTTTGGTTACAGATGATATAAAACAGGGCGGACCATATATGTCTTTACTGCAAATGGAATATGATATAATGCCGTTTACTTTTTCGGATATCTTGATATTACGATATTTGATGGAAAATCCGAGTTAGGAGTAAATTTACAGGACTGCAGAAATTATTATAAACATGTAGTGGGATTAAATAATCATACCTACCAGGCATACCCCGCCATGTAAACTAAGCATTTGCCTATAGCCTCAGCCGGTTATAAAATGTATACAGACAAAAAGATATATTTATATCACAAACTGGAGGCGTTATACATGGATACAGAAAAAATGAAACAGGACTTAGGAGGCGGAAACGTATTTGAGACTGGCGAGCCGAACACAGCTTTCGCTCAGTATTTTATCGGACAGAGCTATCTGAAGATGCTCACCACAGAGAGAGTCGGAATAGGCAACGTGACATTTGAGCCGGGGTGCCGTAACAACTGGCATATACACCACAAAGGCGGTCAGATCCTCCTCGTGACAGGCGGTCGCGGCTATTATCAGGAGTGGGGAAAAGAGGCTCGGGAACTGAAAGCCGGAGATGTTGTGAACATCCCGCCGGAAGTAAAGCACTGGCACGGCGCAGCGCCGGATTCCTGGTTCCAGCATCTTGCAGTAGAGGTGCCTGCAGAGGGAGCGTCTAATGAATGGCTTGAGGCTGTATCTGACGAAGAATACGGGAAATTAAAATAGCGTGCTATATATACTGATAAAATGAAAAGGAAAGGAAGCAGCATTTATGACAGAAGCAGCAGAAAAGTACTTCAATAAATTCTATCCGGACGGGGCGTTTAAACTTGCGTCTACAGATCCGGAGTTCGCAGAGTTCTTTGCAAACTTTTCCTGTGATGAGGTCGTGAACCAGGATGATCTGGATGACCACACCAGGATGATGGCGATCCTTGCCACTCTCCTTGGGTGCCAGGGGATCGATGAGTTCAGGGAGGTCCTGCCGGGAGCACTGAATCTGGGACTGACTCCGGTTGAGGTAAAGGAGATCGTCTATCAGGCATGTGCATATCTGGGGATCGGGAGAGTGCGCCCGTTTTTTGATGCGGTCAATGAAGTGCTGACGGAGAAAGGCATTGCTCTGCCGCTGGAAGGTCAGGGGACCACTACGATCGAGGACAGAGTGGAAAAGGGTGAGCAGGCTCAGGTGGATATCTTTGGAGACGGTATGAAAGGGTTTGCTTCTTCCGGACCGGAGGAGAGCCGCCATATCAACCGCTGGCTCTCTGGAAACTGTTTTGGAGATTATTACACCAGGACAGGTCTGGACTACCGGCAGAGGGAGATGATCACTTTCTGTTTCCTTGCTGCGCAGGGCGGATGCGAACCACAGCTTACGTCCCATGCGGCGGGTAACATGAAAGTGGGGAATGACAAGGCATTCCTCATTAAAGTGATCTCTCAGTGCCTTCCCTATATCGGTTACCCGAGAAGCCTGAACGCTCTCCGGTGTGTCAATGAGGCGGCAGGGCAGCAGTGAGCGGCCGGATAAGGATAATGAGTTGAGCCCTTGAGATTTTGGGATCGCAGGAATACAGGAGGATACAAGAATAAGAGCAGAATACAAGCCCACGCGTTTGCAGAATGCACATCCAGCAGGCGCCGGGCTTTTTTCTTTGTTATATGTATGTAAAGAAAAGGCATATATTAACATTTCTCTCTGGATATTGACCTGTCAATAATGGTATAATGAAGACCAAAGAAATTGAAAGGATTTATCCGGAAAGGAAATGACTATGAGAAAGACAAAGATCATCTGCACACTTGGTCCTGCGACAGACAGAGAAGGAATCCTGGAAGCGCTTATCCGGGAAGGCATGGATGTCGCAAGATTTAATTTTTCACACGGTTCCCATGAGGAGCAGAAGGCACGGCTGGACAGTCTGAAAACGCTTCGGAAACAGTACGACAGGCCTATCGCGGCGCTCCTGGACACAAAGGGACCGGAGATACGGATCGGATGTTTTAAAGAGCATAAGATCACGCTTCAGGAAGGACAGGAGTTTACCCTGGTAAATGACGAGGTCGAGGGGACACAGGAATGTGTGACGGTCTCATACAAAGAACTTTATCAGGATGTAAAAGCAGGTGATTCTATTCTGATCGATGACGGTCTGGTAGGGATGAAGGTTGAGCGGATCGAAGGGAAAGATATTGTCTGTGTAGTCAATAACGGAGGAGATATCTCAGACCGAAAGGGCGTCAACGTACCGGGAGTGGAACTGAATATGCCGTTTATCAGCCCGAAAGACAGGGACGACCTCCTTTTCGGGATCCAGGAGGATTTTGATTTCGTGGCTGCATCATTTACCCGTACGGCAGACGACATAAAAGAGATGAGGAAACTTCTGGATGATAATGGCGGGAGTTCCATCAATATCATCGCAAAGATCGAGAATCAGCAGGGTGTGGACAATATTGATGCCATCATTGAGGAAGCAGACGGCATCATGGTGGCGCGGGGCGACATGGGAGTCGAGATCCCGCTGGAGCGTGTGCCGATCATACAGCAGCGCATCATTCAGAAAGTCTATCAGGCGGGCAAGGTGGTCATTACTGCAACCCAGATGCTGGATTCCATGATGGTACATCCCAGACCTACCCGGGCAGAGGCGACCGATGTGGCGAACGCGATCTACCAGGGCACCAGCGCGATCATGCTCTCCGGTGAGACGGCAGCAGGAAAATATCCGGTGGAAGCACTGAAGATGATGAACAGGATCGCGGTCAGCATGGAAAACAATATTGACTATAATGATATCTTCCGAAAATCCGAGCGTTCTGAAGATCCCGATGTGACAAATGCGATCTCCCATGCAACCTGCATGACAGCGATCGACCTGAAGGCGGAAGCCATCCTTGCGGCGAGCAAGACAGGCTGTACGGCACGGATGATCTCAAAATACCGTCCGGGATGCATGATCGGAGGATGCTCCAGTTCGGAGAAGGTGTGCAGGCAGCTCAACATGTCCTGGGGGATCTATCCTATGTCGATCAAGGAGGAGTACAGTTCCGAGATCCTCTGTCTCCGCGCGATCGAGGCGGCGCAGGCGCACGGGCTTGTGAAGGACGGGGACGAGATCGTATTTGCCGGCGGTATCCCGCTGGGGATCCCGGGGCGGACGAACCTGATCCGCGTATGTATCGTGGGAGAATGATCAGAATAAGACAGAAATAGGCTTCTGTTGAAAAAGACGGAGATTGATATGAAAGATGTGAATACTATACAGAAGCAGGACGGATTTAAATCCCAGTGGGGATTTATCATGGCTGCGGTTGGATCCTGTGTCGGCATGGCGAATGTATGGCGTTTCCCAATGCTGGTCTCACGCTACGGCGGTCTGACCTTTTTGATCCCTTATTTTATTTTTGTTTTTATCATCAGCCAGTCCGGTATGATGGAAGAGATCTCTATGGGACGCTGGGCAGGCACCGGTCCCTCCGGAGCATTTGGAAAAGCAATGGAAAACGGAGGCAGGAGAAGAAAAGCCGGAGAGCGTCTGGGCATCATCCCGGTGATCGGCTCCCTGTGCCTTGCCATCGGATACTCGGTCATCATGGGATGGGTATTCTATTATGTCAAGATGGCGCTCACCGGTGAACTGACGGCGATGGGTCAGGATATGGATGCCATCGGCGGGACATTCGGTTCCGTCGCGCCGGAAGCGGATAATCTGCTCCAGGCTGTTCAGATGACGCTTGAGACCGGAGGTGCCAATAACCTGTGGATCACGGTCGGTATTGTTGTTTCGTTCCTGATCATGATCATGGGGGTCGCAGGGGGGATCGAAAAGTCGTGCAAGATCATGATCCCTGTATTATACGTGCTGTTCATTACCCTGGCAGTCTTTATGCTTTTTATGCCGGGCACCCGCAGCGGTTATCAGTACATTTTCTCCCTGGATCCCGCGGGACTGCTGGATCCTCAGGTATGGGTCTATGCATTCGGGCAGTGTTTCTTTTCCCTGTCGGTCGCAGGATCAGGCTCCATTGTGTACGGTTCCTACCTGGATGACAAAGTGAATATCCGCCGCTCTGCCGTGATCTGTGCGGTCATGGATACCTCGGCGGCGCTGCTGGCAATGCTGATCATTATCCCGGCAATGGCCTCAGCGGGCGCGGATCTGGGCAACGGCGGCCCGGGTCTGATGTTTATCTATGTGCTCCCTGTATTCAACAGCATGGGCGTACTGGCGAGAGTTATCGTCATCTTCTTTTATGTGGCGATCTTGTTTGCCGGTCTTTCTTCGGTGATCAACCTGTTTGAAACGCCCATCAACTTTCTCCAGGAGCAGCTGCACATGAAACGCTGGACAGCTACTGCATTGATCCATGGATTCGGTCTGATCACTGCACTGTTGATCCAGCCTTGGACATCTCAGTGGATGGATACGGTTTCGATCTATATCCTGCCTCTGGGGGCGCTGACAGCCGGCGTTATGTTTTTCTGGGTCATGAAGAGAGATACCGCCGTGGCTGCTGTACAGCTCGGAGCGGAAAAACCGATGATGAAATGGTTTTATCCGTTTGGGCGTTATATTTTCGTTCCTCTGTGCGTTCTCTGTTTTATACTGGGGATCGCCTGGGGCGGGATTGGATGAAAAGATAAGAAGATAAAATGACAGAATGTAAAAGAGAGGCTGTGAGCAAAGCGTTCACAGTCTCTCTTTAACTTTGCCGTATTTAACTAAGAAGTAGAAATATCAGGATAAATTTTTATTTGATGAGTCCGTCCATGAAGGAGATAATACCCTGTTCCACATTGTCACGGATCTCAGTGTAATTATGTATCTCATGGCGGTATCCGGGATAGACTTTTGTCTTAACACTGTGACCGGTATCATACAGCCAGTTGGACACTTCATAGATTCCCTTCCCATATTCGCCGACCGGATCCTGATCTCCGCCGATATTATAGAAGGGCAGCGACCTCGGCACCTTTTGGGCCCATTCTGTCCCCGTGATGACTTCCATCATCTGCGCAAAATAGTAAAGAGAGCGGTTCAGAGTGGGTTTGGTAAATGCGTCGAAAGGATCTTCCGCATGGTCTTTCTGGACATATGGATCAGAGCAGATCCATTCATTTCCAAGGGTGACTTCACCGCAGCGTTCGCCCATCCATCCCATCAGATGTCCGGTAAAAGCAGGATCACTCTCATCTCCGTGCCCTGCATCCAAAGCTGCTTTTAATTCTTTTACTGCTTCTGCAGCGCCGCGGAATACGCCGGCTGTTCCGCAGATCGTAACACCGGTGAGAGCATTACCGTATTTGGCGGCATAGTCTCGCGCAATGAAAGAACCCATACTGTGACCGAACAGGAAATATGGGAACCCCGGATATTTTTCGCATACAAGTTCTGTCAGTCTGTGTTCATCCTCCATCATGGTGTGGCAGCCCTTTTCGCCCCAGTCGCCCCAGGAGTTGTTCTCCATCGCGGTTTTGCCGTGTCCCACATGGTCATCTGCGGCAACGATATAACCGGCATCAACAAAGGCTGAGATCATGTGCAGATATCTTCGGGAATGTTCCCCGTATCCGTGGATGATCTGGACAATTCCCTTCGGCTTTGCCGCAGGGACATAGATCCATCCAAAGACAGTATCCCGCTCATTGCAGGAGAGAAAATTAACTTCGTGTAGCATAAAAACACCTCCGTTCTTATTTTATGACATTATTGTAAACAGCAGAGAAAACACTGTCAAGAAAAGACGGTGTTTCTGACACTTGACATGGAAAGAGAAAAAGGACAGAATAGTAAACGGACATTAATTATAGAAAGAATGGTGAATCACTTGGAAAATCTGATTTTCAGCCTGAATGCGACTGTGCCGATCTTCCTGCTGATGCTTCTCGGGCTCTTTTTCCGGAAGATCGGGTGGATCGACGAAGATTTTGCGACGAAGATGAATAAATTTGTATTTCTCGTCCCACTCCCTGTCGTTGTGTTTGAGGACCTGGCGACGGTGGATTTTTCTCAGGTGTGGGATATAAAGTTTGTCGCATTCTGCTTTGTTGCGACGCTTCTGAGCATTACCATCGCTGCGGTAGTCTCATTTGTCTGGCGTGACCGGTCGATCCGGGGAGAGTTCATCCAGGCGTCCTATCGGAGCAGCGCGGCACTCCTGGGGATCGCGTTTATCCAGAATATCTACGGTGATGCAGGGATGGCGCCTCTTATGATCATCGGCAGCGTCCCTCTCTATAATATCATGGCGGTGGTGGTCCTTTCCTTTTTTAAACCGGAGCGGGGAAAACTTGACCGCAGGGTGTGGATCGAGACGCTGAAAGGAATTGTGACCAATCCCATCATACTGGGCATTGTGGCGGGGCTCCTCTGGTCCGCGCTGAATATCCCCATGCCTTCGATCATGGAGAAGGCAGTTTCTGATGTGAGCGCCATTGCGACTCCTCTGGGCCTGATGGCGATGGGAGCGTCCTTTGATATCAGGAAAGCCTTCGGGAAAGCAAAACCGGCGGTAGTGGCGACGTTGATGAAACTTGCAGGGTTCGCAGTTGTCTTCCTTCCGATCGCGGTCCGGCTGGGATTCCGGGAGGAACAGCTCGTGGCGATCCTGATCATGCTTGGGTCTGCGACGACAGTGAGCTGCTATGTCATGGCAAGAAATATGGGGCATGAGGGAGTGCTTACATCAAGTACCGTCATGCTGACCACCATGTTCAGCGCATTTACCGTAACGGGCTGGCTGTACATACTGAGGAGCCTGGCGCTGGTCTGACAGCTCTACTGCCATATCCCGAATGAACCGAGGACTGACAATGCGATATCAGATGCGGCAGAGCCGCTGGCGTTATCTTCATTCTGGATGTTCGCTGCGAAGAAATATACATTTCCTGCATCTTCCACATATCCGACGAACCACCCGTTCACATTTTTGCCGTTGACCATACCTGTCCCGGTCTTGCCTGAGAGGACTTTGTCCGTGCCGGACGAGAGGACCAGGGAGTCTTTGACGGTGTCAATGTTTTCCTGGGAAAACCCGAATTCATTGTAATACAGCTTCGCCAGGAGTTCCGTCTGCTCAATGGGAGAGATCTTCAGCGTTGATTCACCCCAGTAGGAATCGATCCCTCCTGATACATCTTCGTTTCCATAACCGATCTCGTGGTAGAATCCAGCAACCTCAGAATACCCTGCCTGATGGTCAATCGACTGGAAATACCAGTTGACTGAATTTCCCATAGCAGAATCCAGATCCTGGTCAGAATTCCATGCATCGATGGAATATTCTGTTCCGTCCCATGCCATCCCGGAATCTTCCGGCGTGATGATTCCTTTCTCCAGTCCAAGGAGCGCATCATAGATCTTGTAGGTAGAGTCCGGAGACACTCTTGTTCCGGCAGTGTCTTCATTGTAGATCATCCAGCTGTCTGCTCCGGCATCATATAGGACAAAGCTTCCTTCATACTCTCCAAAATAGGAAGAGAGGTCCACATGCTCCACCGCTTTTCCTTCTGTGTCAAAATGATAGAGCGTCTCCGTCTCCGCAAAAGAGGGGAGAAACGGGAGGAAGGAAGCGAGCAGGAACGCTGTTAATACGCAGGCTGCAACGCCGCGGATCCGGACAGCGGAAGAGGCGCTGCGGTAAGAGGCAATGTTCCGGATCCTTTTTTCAAGCTGTTTGACAGAAGTGCTCATCCCGGAAGTGAACGGGAACAGCGTGAGTTTTTCTGCAAAACTGATCAGCGTGTGCCCGTAGCCGGTGCGGCCCCGGCTGTCAAGAATCTCCAGAACACCGGCATCGCAGGCGGTCTCTCTGTCGCTGTGCATCTGTCTGAGCGCATACCAGACAAGAGGGTTGAACCAGTATACAATACCTGCCAGGTTCATGAGAAGATTTCCTGCAGCATCTTTCCTCACATAGTGATTCAATTCATGAAGAAGGATGCAGCGGAGCGTGTTCTCGTCGCAGTCATGTACCACATGCAGCGGAAGCAGAACCCGGGGATGGAAAAGCCCGGTCATGACCGGAGACTTCAGATAGGGGGTGGTGTATACAGGCGGCTCCCGTCTGAGGCCGAACTGTATACAGCACTCCCGGAAGATTCTGCATGTGATGGGATTCTCCAGCAGGAGCGCGGAGCATTCGATCCGGTAAAGTCTGAGCCGGGCGCGGAATGCCAGGACTCCCATGACGGCGGCTCCGAGAAGCCAGACTGAGAGCAGGAGCATCCCGGCAGCCAGAGAAGTGCGGCTGTCTACTGAGACTGTAAAATCACGAATCCAGCTGCCCCCCACAGAAGCCGCAGCGCTTCCGGAAGCGGAGGCTCCCTGCGCTGTTCCGGAAGAGAGTGTTCCGGCATGAGCTCCCAGCTCTGCAAAGAGATCAGGGATCCCGAAAGTACGGATCGGGAGAAAGGGGACCAGGAGCAGGACAAACAGCGAAAAATTCATAATATACTGAGCCTGTTCCGTGATCTTTCCGCGGAAGAGCCTTTTTGCTGCTGTGAGCAGGATGACAAAAAGTGCGATAAAAATATTACAGATCAGAAACCGTATCCCAAAATAGGACATATCAATTCCCTCCTCGGCCCTCGCCTTTATCAAGGAGCTCTCTGAGTGTGCTGATCTCGGAATCCGTCAGCCTGTCATTTTCCAGGAATGCAGATACCATGGAACTTAATTTTCCGTCATAATACCGGCTCAGGAACGAGCGGCTCTTCTGTCCGACATACTCGCCCTCCTCCACGAGCGGGGTGTAGACGAAGACCCTTCCTTCCTTTACATAGGAGAGAGCTCCTTTCGTCACCAGACGCTTCAGCATGGTCTGTATCGTCTTCGGGCTCCAGTCCGTTGTCGCCGTCAGGCGGTCAGTTACTTCATTGGTGCTGATGGGAGCGTTTTCCCACACCACTTTCATTACTTCATATTCCGCCTCGGATATTTGTGGCAGAGATTTCATTTGTATCGTCCTCCTTCAAGTATTACAAGTGTAGTAATATAGCAAGTATACCGTTTCCGGAGGGAAAAGTCAATGCAGTGGACCGGCAGCCTGTTCTTTCTCCCACTATTTTTTCAGGGTGGAGAGATTCTTTACGTTTTCGTAATCCTTATGTACCCCGTCGTCATTGTACAGGATGTATTCCGATCCCTCATATCCGAGCATGCGGATCGTGCCGTAGTCAACTGCGTCCACGCACTCTGCTGCGTCCGCTGCCGGGATACATTTTCCGGAACGGATGAACAGCGGGACCTCGTTGAGGGCAACATCGATCCAGTGGATGCCCTTTGAGAGGACTTCTTCAGAGATAGTCCCGTCCGGGAGGAATTTGATAAACTTCATTTCTTCAGGAAGATAGACATAGCGTCCGGAGGCATTCTGGGTATAGACCGGCGCGATCATGATCTCGTTCCCGAGTACCAGCTGATCCTCAATACCGCGCGCCATCCTGTCGTCCGGCCATACGAAAGCAAGGGGCTTGAAATACATATCGTTGTTCAAGGCAGCCTTCATATATTCGCTGTAGAGATAGGGCAGGAGACGGTATCTCACACCGATAACATGACGGAAATCTTCTGTATCTTCAAATTGATAGCACTCCTGATCTCTTGTTCCCAACGCGGAATGGTTCCGCATCAGTGGGGTGAAGACTCCCAGCGCAAGGAAGCGAAGGACAAGATCCCGGGTGGCGTTTTCACCGAAACCGCCGAGGTCAGCGCCGGCATAGAGGAATCCGCACATATTCAGTGAGGGCATCATCTTCAGGTTGAGGAGAAGGTGGGACCACCAGGATTTGTTATCCCCGGTCCAGATCCCTCCGTAACGGTGCATGCCAATGTAGGAGGAACGGGAGAACATGAGGAATCGTTTTTCCGGATCGATCCGTTCGAAAGCTTCTCCGGCAGCCCTCGTCATGTTATATCCGTACAGGTTGTGGACCTTTTCGTGAACGATCTTTTTGCCGTCTACATTGTGATAGAAGCGTTTGTAGTCGTCATGGCTGTTGGAGAGGCTGCTCAGCGCCCCGAGAACGTGGTAAATGAGGACGCTGCCCTCTGTATCATCTACAAATGACTGAGCGGTCTTTTTTGCCTCTTGGAGACCTTCGGCGGAATAGAAGATAGACGGTTCGTTCATATCATTCCAGAAACCCTCGATTCCCTTTTCTGTCAGGAAACGGTATTTGTCACCGAACCATCTCCGCGCATCTTCATTGAGAAAATCCGGGAAATGAGAGGGACCCGGCCAAACTGCGCCCATGAAATCGCTTCCGTCCGCCCGCTTGCAGAAATAGTTGTTTTTTACGCCTTCCTCGTACACTGGATATCCCTTTTCAATCTTGACCCCTGCGTCTATGATCGGAATCAGCCGGATGTTCTCCTCCTTCATCTCCCTGACAAAATCTTCGAAATCTGAAAAGTCACCGTTCAGTGTGAAATCTTTGTAGGAGTCCATATAATCGATGTCCATATAGACCATATCAAGGGGAATGTGGTTTTCACGGTAACCTTTTACAACATTTCGGAAATCTTCCCTGGTTTTGTATCCCCAGCGGCTCTGTCCGAATCCGAAGGCGAATTTAGGAGGGATATAACTCCTTCCTATCATGCGGCGGAACTGCTTTACGATATCATAAGGCGTGTTCCCTTCTATAACATAGAGGGTCAGATCTGCGTCCTCACAGCTTACAGTGAGCGTATCCGATCTGGTATAACCGATGTCAAATGTGATCGTGGACGGATGATCAAAAAACAGGCCGAAATTTTCTGTTCCTGCTATGATGATGAAGTTGTGTGCTGCATACAGTGAGCATCTGTCTTCTGTGTGGTTCGGATCGTCGGCACAGTCGCTGACATAGCGCCAGTTCCGTTTATTGATCCCCCGGTTTGCCTCTCCAAGTCCATAAATGATGTCATCTGCATCCATTCCATAAGTAAAGCAAAAACCACTGTCTGTGCTGATGGTTCCATGTGGAAATGCACCTTCTGATCTGTTGATGTCTTCGGTCACTGCTCCGGTAAAAAAAGGAGTGCCGAATACGTATTTCTGTATCATTTTTCTACTCCTCCAGTCTGTATCTGATGATCTTTTCTATTATTATAAGATCTTTTCGGCGAGAAAACTTGTATCATTCTTGCGGATTTATTGTACGATCCTGCTTCCCAAATGTGATTTTGACAGAATTATGCTGTGAGGGAAGAATGAGAAAGGTTATCTTCGGATCCCGGATCAACGGAAAAAGGAATCCCGCATCGAAGTCAGAAGACCTCGGTGCGGGATTTTCAGGGTTTGGTGTTTATCTATATCCTATGAAAGGATAATGGCAGTAAATTGTCACTTTTGATCAGTCTTTTTTGATCTTGATCAGTTTTGCATTCAGACTTTCTGCAAATCCGTCCGGAACCAGGGAACCGGCCATCTCAAGCATACTTTCAAGTTTCATTTCTTTCATCATATCCCACATTCCTTCGCCTGGTCTTATGGTCATATTCATGGCAAGCTTAAAAGCTGTGGAGGCGATCTCCAGAGACTCCTCATTCTTTGCGAGATCTCCCATCGTATCTTTGATACTGTACATTCCTTCAGGGAACTCCATGGGAGCCTTCAGATCCATATCGCCTACGGTCTGGAACCAGTTTGCAACGCCTTCTGCGCGCTCATTTACTTCCGGAAGAACGTAGATGGAAGGTTCTTTCTCCACTTTCTCCAGGGTCATCGTATCTTTCAGACCGCCTGCGGCTGCCATGACTGTGTTGAAACCGTCCTTCAGAGAAACAGTGAACACGAATACTTTGTCTGCAGATTTTTCTTCCACTTTCTCACCGTTGAGATAGAGTGTGACAGCCGGCTGGTTGGAGTATACCCTGATCTCTGTCGTCTCGCCTGCTCTCTGAGCATAGCGTTTGCCGCACAGATGTACCATGGGCTCTTTGTTCCAGTATGCTTTATAGATATAGTAAGCGTCCTTTTTCGTTTTTCTGTCGATGGTGACAAGACCTTTGTTGTTCCTTCCGGCTACACCGCCCTCGTTTCTTGCAGCGCATCCGAAGTCGAACATGTTCCATACATGGCTGGACCAGATCCACGGACGTTCATCCAGTACTTTTGCCATGTGTTCGTGGTACAGCGCCTGATATTCTTCGCTGTAGTCCTTACATGCCGGGTTCGGTCCGTGGTAAGTGATAATGCCTTCGCATCCGTACTCGGAAAGTCCCAGACAGATATCCGGATGAATCTTGTGGAAGTTGTCAAGCCAGGGACCATTGTCCTCCATTTTCCCGCCGTACCATCCAAAGTAGTGATTGTAACTCTCCACGTCTGTGATGCCGTGCATCGGGCTTTCGATCGGTGTCATGGATACATGGGCGATGGTGGTCAGACGGGTTGAATCCAGTTCCTTTGCAAGCGCATTCAGTTCTTTGTGGTTCTCAACCAGCTTCTCGGAAATGCCTCCGATGAGGATCTCGTTGGAGATTCCCCAGAAGCAGATGGACGGATGGTTGTAGTTCTGGATGATCAGCTCTTTTAACTGGCTGATGCAGTTCTGGTGCGCATCCGGGTCTTTATTGAACACGCTGATGAACGGGATCTCTGCCCAGATGATGAATCCCAGCTCATCACATGCATCATAGAAATCCTGTGAGTGCTGATAGTGGGCGAGACGGATGGTGTTCGCGCCCAGTTCCTTGATGATCTCGGCGTCTCTGTAGTGGTCCTCTCTTGTCAGTGCATTTCCTTTGTAGAGCATGTCCTGATGACGGCTGACACCGCGCAGAGGAGTCTCCACTCCGTTGATGATAAAGCCCTTGTCCGGGTCGCAGGAGAAGCTGCGGACACCGACTCTCGCGGAAATCTCATCGTACGCTTCATTGCGGCGCTGAAGGACTGCCTTTACCGTATACAGGTACGGGCTGTCGATCTCCCATTTCTTTGCATCCGGCACATAGATGGAAACCGCTGTGTCGTCTGCCGGGCGGCATGCGCTCGCCACTTCTTTTCCGTCTGCGTCGCAGATGGAGTACAGTACTGTAAAGTTCTCGTCTATATTTTTAACATAGGATACGATGTCGAATGTAGCACCGCCGCAGTCGCACGGCTTCGGAGTCACCTGGAATCCCGGTCCGCCGTAGTACTCCAGGTCAAAGTGTGCGTCCGGCACGCTGATCAGGTTCACCCCGCGGTAAAGGCCACCGTAGAATGTGAAGTCCGCGGACTGGGGATAAACGCTGTCCTGCTGCCAGGATCTCTACATAGACACGTCCTCCCTTTAATGGCTGTTTCGGTGTCTCAAAAGTCTTGGCATACCAGTATTTTCCTCTGTCATAGCTTCCGTTTCCGTCCTGTCCGTCCACGGCGTTCCAGGAATGGGGCAGGTCGATGTCCTGCCAGTCAGCAGGGAGTGTCTCCGGAAGTCCGGCATCCTGCTGGATAAATTTCCAGCTGCTGTTCAGATTGATCACATTGCGCATAGATAATCCCTCCTATTTTTTTTATTACGCAGTCTTTTATAAGATATTCTAATGCCGGCCGGCGGAAAATAAAAGGAAGATATTCTGTGATTTTATGACAATATTTAGGTTACAGTGAACGGCAGCATATTTAGTAAAGGAGCACTGGAAAGGATAAAAATTTTCTTTGGAATTGACATGCTTAATAGTTGTGCATACAATAATTGTATGCGCAAGTGTCTGCGGGTGGATGTGCTTGTCAGTCTGATATATGGAAGAAAGATATGTGGATGGGGAGGGAAGGTCTATGTTGAGACGTATTTTTTCCTATTCGGGAAAATATAAGAAATATTTTGTTTTTGCTGCGTTGTGTATCACGGCAGAATCTCTTTTTGAACTGCTGATCCCGCTGATCATGGCGGATATTGTGGATGTAGGAGTTGTTACGGGGGATCGCGCTTATATCTTCCGGCAGGGAGGGCTGATGGTTACAGCGGCTCTTGCTGCGCTCCTTCTTGGGATCGGCAGCGCCAGGTTTGCGGCAGTCGCCGGGCAGGGGATCGGAGCTAATTTAAGAGAGGCAGAGTATGCCAAACTGCAGCAATTTTCATTTGCCAATGTAGATCATTTCCAGATCTCTTCTCTGGTGACCCGCATGACCAGTGATGTGACCAATATCCAGAATAGTATTTCCGGCGGGATGCGTCCGGCATGCAGGGGACCGGTCATGCTTATTGCGGCAACGGGCGTGGCGTTTTCCATAAACGGGGAACTCGCGGTGGTATTTCTTGTGGCGCTGCCGGTGCTCGCGGCCTGTCTCTGGCTGATAATAACCCATGTGAGGCCGCTGTATGCGAAGATGCAGGGAGCGATCGACCTGGTGAACCGGATCATACAGGAAAATCTGACCGCGGTGAGGGTGGTCAAGGCATACGTCCGCGGCGACCATGAGATCGAGAAATTCAATGAAGTAAATACGAACCTTCAGACTCAGTCTGAGAGGGCGTTCAAGCTGGCGATGACCAATATGGCCGCGATGCAGTTTGTCATGTACGGGACGATACTGAGTATCCTCTGGTTCGGAGGGAGGATGATCGATACCGGAGGCATGCAGGTAGGAGAACTCACCGGATTTTTGAGTTATGTCCTGCAGATCTTGAATTCTCTGATGATGATCTCGAATATCTTTCTGATGCTGACCAGGTCTCTTGCGTCCGGAAAGAGGATCGTTGAGATCCTGGATGAAGAGATCGATATTACAGAAGACCAGGCAGAAGACATTCGGGTGGAAAAGGGAGAGATCGAGTTTCGCCATGTCTGGTTTAAATATAAGGCAGAAGCGGAAGAGTATGTACTGTCGGATATCGATCTTCATATCAGGGCGGGGCAGACGATCGGGATCGTAGGACAGACCGGTTCGGCAAAGACAACTCTGGTGCAGCTGATCCCAAGACTTTATGATATCTCCTCGGGGGAACTTCTGATCGACGGGATTCCGGTGCAGAAGTATCCGCTGAAGCATCTGCGGGATTCCATTGCGATGGTGCTGCAGAAAAATACACTCTTTTCCGGAACACTGAGGGAAAATCTGCTCTGGGGTGATAAGGACGCGTCTCAGAAAGAGATCGAGGAAGCCTGCCGGATCGCCGGAGCGGACGAATTTATCGGTCGTCTGGAAAAAGGGTATGACACGGAGATGGGGCAGGGGGGAGTTAATGTTTCCGGAGGGCAGAAACAGCGGATCTGTATTGCGCGGGCCCTTTTAAAAAAGCCGAAGGTGCTGATCATGGATGATTCTACCAGCGCGGTGGATACAGCCACAGAAGCGCGGATCAGGGAAGGGCTTGCAGAAAAGCTTCCCGGTGTGACGAAGATCATCATCGCACAGCGCATCTCTTCGGTGAGGCATGCGGATCAGATCGTGGTGCTGGAGGAAGGAAAGATCCGGGGGATCGGGACGCATGAAGAACTGCTCGAAGGAAATGAGATCTATCAGGAGATTTATGATTCTCAGAAGGAAGGAGCTGATCTGTAATGGCAAGATATACCGGATATAAGCGGCCGAAAAATACTAAAAAAGCGCTGGAAGAACTGTTCCGCTACATGGGTTATCACAAGTGGCTCCTTCTCATTGTGGCACTGCTCGTGCTGATCAGTACCGGAGCTAATGTGGCAGGGACTTACCTGCTCAAACCGGTGATCAATGATTTTATCCTTCCGGGAGATATCCGCGGACTGATCTGCGCTCTTGCAGGGATGGGGATCATGTATTTTTGCGGAGCACTCTCCACGTTCGGGTATAACCGGCTTATGGTGAAGACGTCGCAGAAGGTGGTGGGAGATATCCGGCGGGATCTGTTTGCACATGTGCAGAAGCTTCCGCTGAAATATTTTGACGCAAATACACACGGAGAACTGATGAGCCGTTTTACCAATGATGTGGATACGGTGCAGGAGGCGCTGAACAACAGTTTTACTTCTGTGATCCAGAATTCTCTGACGCTGGCAGGGACCGTGATCATGCTGATCGTGCTGGACAGGGGGATGGCGCTTATCGTCATCGGGTTTCTTTTGATCATGTTTGCTTTTATAAAGTGGAACGGAAAACGAAGCAAAGCATATTACGACAGACAGCAGGAATATCTGGCGGGAATCAACGGATTTGCGGAAGAGATGGTGGCAGGGCAGAAAGTGGAGAAGATATTCAATCATGAGGAAGAAGATATGAAAGTCTTCCGGGAGAAAAACGAGGCTCTGAGAAAGGTGTCCACAAAAGCGCTCGCCTATTCGTCTATGATGATCCCAAGTATCGTATCGCTTTCATACGGATGCTATGCCGTGTCTGCCTGTGCAGGAGGTCTGCTGGCTATTGCAGGGAGACTGGATCTGGGAACGCTCGCGGCATATCTTGTCTATGTGCGCCAGAGTGCCATGCCCCTGAATCAGTTTACGCAGCAGGTGAACTTTATCCTGTCTGCCCTTGCGGGTGCGGAGAGGATCTTTGAGATGATGGAAGAAGAGCCGGAGACGGATGAAGGAACTGTCCGGCTCGTACGTGTGGACCGGAGACAGTATGCATGGGAGGATGAGGCGGGAAACCGTACTTTGCTGCGGGGCGATGTGAGATTTGAAAATGTAGTCTTCGGATATGTGCCGGGGAAAAAGGTACTGGACGGGATCAGCCTGTATGCGAAGCCGGGACAGAAGATTGCCTTTGTGGGATCCACCGGTGCGGGAAAGACGACGATCATCAATCTGATCAACCGGTTTTATGAGATAGAGAGCGGAAAGATCCTCTATGATGGGATTGATATCAGAAAGATCCGAAAGGATGATCTGCGAAGATCCCTTGCAATGGTCATTCAGGATACACATCTTTTTACCGGCACCATTGCGGATAATATCAGATATGGCCGTCTGGATGCCACAGATGAAGAAGTGGTCAAGGCTGCAAAGCTGGCGAATGCGGATTCTTTTATCCGCAGACTGCCGGACGGATATAAAACCATGCTGTACAGCGACGGCAGCAACCTTTCTCAGGGACAGCGGCAGCTTCTCGCGATCGCAAGGGCAGCTGTGGCACATCCTCCTGTTCTGATCCTGGATGAAGCGACCTCCTCTGTGGATACAAGGACGGAACGTCTTATAGAAAAGGGGATGGATGCCATCATGGAAGGACGGACAGTTTTTGTGATCGCCCACAGGCTTTCCACAGTGCGTAATTCTAAAGCGATCATGGTGCTGGAACACGGGAAGATACTGGAGCGTGGGAATCATGAAGAACTGCTGGCGGAGAAGGGACGCTATTATCAGCTGTACAACGGAATGTATGAATTGGAATAAGGCGGATAAGAAGGAGGCAGTACAGGATGAGAAAAAGACAGCAATTTAGAGAACTTTTATATCGAATCGAACTTCTGAAGAGGAAGAAAGTACAGAACTTCCTTCTTGAGAGCGGGCTGACGCCGGGACAGGGGCAGGCAAGGATACTGAGTTTCCTTTCTGCTCATCCCGGGGTGACTCAAAGAGAGATCGCTGATGCCTGTATGCTGGACGTGACTACAATGTCCCGGGTCATTGACAGGATGCAGGAAAAAGGACTGTTGAAGAAAGAGAGGGATCCGGGGTGCCGCCGCGCCTGCAGGGTCGAACTGACAGAAGAAGGCGAAGAAAAAGCGGAGCAGGTGAAAGAAAGATTCCGTGAACTGGAAGATCAGATGTGCAGCGGGATTCCGGACAATGAGATTACTATGCTCATTGAAAAGCTGGGAAAAATCGAAAAAAATCTTACGGAAGGTATGACGGGCAGAAAGTGAACGATTCCAGTGAAAGGGGCTGTATGACGGAACTGCTGCAAGAGAGACGGGAGCAGATACAAAAAGGGATGACAGAACGGGAGAGGATGTTATATAATCACATTTATTAAAGGAATCGGATCATTCGGTTCCTGACTGCCGAATGAGCCAAAGGAAATGGAGGGCGGACAATGAGACAGAATACCGGAATGATCCTGGAACCAAAACGGAACAATAAGATCAGAACAGCAAAATTTATCTCCGCGCGCGGGATCACCTCAAAGGCAGAGATCGCAAGAGCGCTGAATCTCAGTATGCCGACGACCCTCGCGAATGTAAAAGAACTGATCCGTGCGGGGATCGTGACAGAAGAAGGAGAATATGAATCTACAGGCGGACGCAGGGCAAAAGCACTGGCGATCCGGAGGGATGCAGGATATGCAGCGGGCATAGATATCACGAACAATCATATTACCATGGTGATGACGGATGCAGGGAAAAACATTATCGCGTCGGAACGGATCAGAAGACGTTTTGTAAATGATCCGCAGTATTATGACGGACTGAAGGATACAGCCGAGGATTTTATACAACGTCAGAAAGTCAATGCTGAAAAGATAGCGGGGATTGGATTCTCCCTTCCCGGGATCGTAGACCGGGGACAGGATCGCCTTCTTCGTTCCCACACGCTTCAAGTAGAAAACGTCAGCTTCCGGTCTCTGGGAGCTGCGCTGGGATATCCGTTCTGTCTCGAGAATGACGCAAACTGTGCGGCCCTTGCGGAAGTGGGAGATATATTTGGCAGCAGTGATCCTCAGATCACATATCGGGGACTGATTGAACAGGGAACAGGAAGCAGTATGCCGGGAGGACAGAACGGGGCAGAAGCTGTGTTTGTCAAATGTCCTGTGACCGTTTATCTTTCTCTGAGCAACACGGTGGGCGGCGCGATCTTTCTGGGGAATGACCTGTATCGGGGAGAGAATTTCAAGAGTGCTGAATTCGGCCACATGGTGATCGAGAAGAACGGAAGACAGTGCTACTGTGGAAAAAAGGGCTGTATGGATGCCTACTGTACGGCGCTTCGTCTTCAGGATCTGTCCGGAGGAAATCTGGAGACTTTTTTTGACAAGGTACGGAAACGGGAGCCGGAGGCACTGAAAGTGTGGGAGGAATATCTTGATCATCTTGCCCTGTCCGTGACAAATCTGCGGATGATATTTGACTGCAGGATCATCCTGGGCGGATACGTGGGCGGATTTCTTGAGGGATTTATGCAGGAACTCTCCAGAAAAGTCATGGAATATAACAACTTCGATCTGGATACTTCGTATCTGTCTACCGGAAAATATAAATATGAAGCGTCCGCTTACGGGGCGTCTCTGGGATATATCGATTCCATATTTGAGAATATATGAGACCGGAGCGTATAAGCAGAAAAACAATATAATAGGAAAGAAAGTCGATGCACAACACTCTTTGTTCACAGTGACGAGAGCTGTTGTGCATTTTTTATAAACAAAGATCGGGAAAATTGTATATTATGTGGAAATGCCGGAAGCACTGTTGACAATTGAGATTTGCGGCGCAATAATTTAATTACTTTAATAAAAAGTTTTATAAAACATAAAAGAAAAGGAGACGGGAAAATGGAAGGAAAGATGAAGACGGCGGTAATGCTCGGGATCGGAAAAATGGGCTTTGAGGAGAGAGACATTCCTGTGCCCAAGGAGAATGAGGTTCTGGTGAAACTGGAATATGTCGGGATATGCGGAAGCGACCTGCACTATTACGAGAGCGGAGCGATCGGGGAATATGTTGTAAAGCCGCCTTTTGTGCTGGGACACGAGCCGGGAGGAACGGTCGTGGAAGTGGGAAAAGATGTAAAGCATCTGAAAGTGGGAGACCGTGTGGCGCTGGAGCCGGGGAAGACCTGCGGACACTGTGAGTTCTGCAGAACAGGCAGATACAATCTGTGTCCGGATGTGGTCTTCTTTGCGACACCTCCGGTGGATGGAGTATTTCAGGAATATGTGGCCCATGAGGCGGACCTGTGCTTTAAGCTCCCGGAGAATGTGAGCACGCTGGAGGGCGCGCTGATCGAACCGCTTGCCGTCGGATTCCATGCGGCGATCCAGGGCGGCGCATGCATCGGACAGAAAGCGGTTGTTATGGGCGCGGGCTGTATCGGGCTTGTATCCATGATGGCGCTGAAAGCACGCGGCGTGGGAGAGGTCTATGTAGTGGACGTTATGGATAAGCGTCTTGAGAAGGCGATGGAACTGGGAGCCACGGGCGTGATCAACGGGGCAAAGGAAAATGTAGAGGAAAAGATCCGCCAGATCACAGACGGAAAAGGCGTGGGCCTGGTGGTCGAGACGGCAGGAACAGAGATCACTACGAGACAGGCGATCAATATCGCGAAGAAGGGCTCCAATATCGTTCTGGTCGGATACAGCAAGACCGGGGAGATGACCCTGCCCATGAGCCTGGTGCTGGATAAAGAGCTGACATTCAAGACCGTGTTCCGCTACAGACATATCTATCCCATCGCGATCGAGGCGGTGGCATCCGGCAAGGTGGACCTGAAAGGGATCGTGACAAATATCTTTGACCTGGATGACGTTCAGAACGCAATGGACCAGAGCGTGAATAATAAGGCGGATATCGTGAAGGCGGTCATCCGGATCTGCCCGGCCGATCATTCTTGATATTAATATAATGAACAGGATGGTCTTTATGACAGCATAAATCATCCTGTCCCTTACATTATGGCTGACCTGTTACAGAAAAATGCATGAAAAGGGACATAAAATTTCAAAAAATGGGTTCATAAAAGCGAAAAATCGGAAATTGTCAATAAAAAATGCAGGAAAGCATTGACGAACCACCAAAAGTTATATAAAATAACACACAGTGAGCAAAAAAGCAAGAAAAAGAAAGTGGAGGAGTCCTGCAATGACTGCATACAAAGATTTAAGTAAGGAAGAGTTACTGGAGATCAAGAGTGAACTGGAAGCTCAGTTTGAAGAAGTGAAAGCCAAAGGGCTGAAGCTTGACATGTCCCGTGGAAAACCGTCTGCAGAGCAGCTGAATCTGTCAATGGGGATGATGGATGTGCTCAACAGCGGCGCGGACCTGATCTGCGAGGACGGCGTGGACTGCAGAAACTACGGCGGTCTGGATGGTATCAGAGAGGCAAAACAGCTTCTTGCTGACATGATGGAAGTGCCGAGAGACAATGTGATCATCTTCGGAAACTCCAGCCTGAACGTGATGTACGACACAGTGGCGCGCGCGATGACACACGGTATCCTGGGCAGCACACCGTGGTGCAAGCTGGATAAGGTGAAATTCCTCTGCCCGGTTCCGGGGTATGACAGACACTTCGCGATCACAGAGTTCTTCGGGATCGAGATGATCAATATCCCGATGACTCCTACCGGACCGGATATGGATCTGGTGGAGAAATATGTGAATGAGGATCCGGCTGTGAAAGGAATCTGGTGCGTGCCGAAATATTCCAATCCACAGGGCATCACATATTCTGATGAGACAGTGTTCCGCTTTGCAAACCTGAAGCCGGCTGCAGAAGATTTCCGTATCTTCTGGGACAACGCATACTGCGTACACCATCTGTATGAGGATAAACAGGACTATCTGACAGAGATCCTGATGGAGTGCAAGAAGGCAGGCAACCCGGATATGGTCTACAAGTTTGCGTCCACATCCAAGATCTGCTTCCCGGGATCCGGTGTTGCGGCACTTGCGGCATCTGAGGCGAACTTAAACGAGATCCGCAGCATGATGCAGGTGCAGACTATCGGACACGATAAAGTAAACCAGCTCCGTCACGTGCGTTTCTTCAAAGATATCCACGGTATCGTAGAGCATATGAAGAAACACGCGGATATCATGCGTCCGAAATTCGAGGCAGTCATCAACGGACTGGAGAAAGAACTGGGCGGACTGGAGATTGGTTCCTGGATCAAACCTCTGGGCGGATACTTTATCTCCTTTGACGCACTCGACGGCTGTGCGAAAGCGATCGTTGCGAAGGCAAAAGAAGCAGGTCTTGTGATGACCGGCGCCGGAGCGACCTATCCTTACGGAAACGACCCGCACGACAGCAATATCCGTATCGCACCGTCCTATCCGACTCCGGAAGAACTGGCTGTAGCGACAGATATCTTCGTGATGAGCGTAAAACTGGTAAGCATCGATAAGATCCTTGAAAGCAAATAAACTCCGATAAAACAAAGAGGGAGAGCCATTGGCTGAACAAACAGCCAATGGCTCTCCCTCTTTACTTATCTGATCATGCCATCTTTCCTCAGTGAATCTCCGGGAGCCCAGGGAGCAGCCGCCGCTCCGCGGCGCGCCCCTCCCGTCCCACATCAAACCGCCGGAGAAGGGGAAAAGCCCAGCCGGCGGGGTGTGCTTGCTCGAAGGCTGTATAACGGCGCCGGTCCTTAGGGCGCGTCTTTTGCGCCCTTATGTACCGCTGCGCCGTTCTCCAAACGAAAGTGTGCCTGAGAGCAACACACCCCTCCGGCGGACGTCTTCCTACCCCCTTCCCCGCCGGTTCCAGGACGTCTACCAGATCCCCAGAACATGCTGCATCCCCAGGCTCACCAGCGAGATCCCGACCCAGCAGCAGAATCCGGTGAAGATCGGTTTCCCTCCGGTCCGGACCAGTTTTACGATGTTTGTGTTCAGGCCGATCGCAGCCATTGCCATGACGATGAGAAATTTGCTGAGTTCCTTCAGCGGGGCGGTGACCCCAGCGGGAAGCTGGAACACGGTTGTCACGACGGATGCGAGAATGAAAAACAGTACAAAGAAAGGAAACGATCTTTTCAGGCTGAATGTGGAGCCTTCCGAAGAATTCGCTTTCCTGCCTCTGTAGATGGCGAGCGCCAGTGTGATAGGTATGATCGCAAGGGTCCTCGTCATTTTTACGATGGCGGCGGCTTCCAGTGTATTGCTGCCGTGGATTCCGTCCCATGCGGTAGCAGCGGCGGTGACAGAGGAAGTATCATTTATCGCGGTCCCGGCAAAGAGACCGAAACCTTCATTGCTCAGCCCGAGGATCCCGCCCAGTGTAGGGAAGATCAGGGCTGCCAGTACGTTGAACAGGAAGATGACGGAGATGGACTGCGCCACTTCCTCGTCGGAGGCTTCGATCACCGGGGCAGTGGCAGCGATGGCGCTCCCACCGCAGATGGAAGAGCCTACGCCTACCAGGATCGCATTGTTGGTGCTCAGTTTCAGCGCCTTAAACAGGATGAAGGCGATGATGAGCGAGGTGGCGATGGTGGAGATTATAATAGGAAGAGACTGCTTTCCTTTTGCCAGGATCTCAGTCAGGTTCATTCCAAATCCCAGGAAGACTACTGCTGCCTGGAGTATTTTTTTGGAAGTGTAGTTGACTCCGGGAAGGAAAGGATCCTTTTTGGTAAGTACCAGAGTCAGGATCATTCCGATCAGTATGGCAAATACCGGTCCGCCGATCACCGGGACTGCCTGTCCCAGAAACCAGGAAGGTACTGCGATGGCAAGGCAGAGAAGAAGACCGGCTCCGTTTTTCTTTACAAAGTTCATTTTAAATTCCCCCGTTTCAGTTATAGTTATCAAATAGTGTCGGATCTTGGCTGTGATGGTGCCCGTCTTGGGCGTTTCACAGCGCTGAAAACTGGTTTTGATTTCCAGCAGGCTTATGATATCATAAAAATATCATAAAATAAAATTATATATCTTTATTTTATGATAAATATATGTTATGATAAGACTCAGGGAGTATTCAGTATAAATTTGGGCGGAGGAACAGAGAAACTCCGCCCTTATTTGTTATGGCGACGGGCCAAAGTCCGGGCTTGACCGAGAACTTGGAGGCCGCCTTTGATCGAGAAAGGGGTGTGATCCTGTGCTGGATTTCAGGATGGAGACATTTTTAACGGTATGCCAGTGCATGAACTTTACAAGGGCGTCGGAGAAGCTGAACATTACGCAGCCTGCGGTCTCTCAGCACATCCGGTTCCTTGAGAAACACTATAATACGAAGCTTTTCCGGTACGAGGGCAAGAAGCTTCAACTGACAGGAGCAGGAGAGATCCTGAGAAATGCTTCATTGACCATGAAGCATGACGAACTTTCCATTCAGGATGAGATGCTGAAGGCGGAGGATGAGAAAGAACTCCGATTCGGAGCCACCAGGACGGTAGGAGACGCCCTGATGGGAAATATCCTTGAGAGATATCTCAGGAAATATCCTGAGGCGCGGATCCACATGGAAGTGGATAACACGAGAGAGCTTCTTATGAGGCTGGATGAGGGCGAGATCGACTTCGCGCTTGTGGAAGGATTTTTTAAAAAGAGCGAATACGAATCACAGGTTTATTCGGTGGAAAACTATATTGCCGTGTGCAGTCCGGATCATCAGTTCCAGAAAGAACCGGTTTCTGTTGAGGATCTTTTTCAGGAACGGCTGCTCCTGAGGGAACAGGGATCTGGAACAAGGGAAGTGCTGGAGCGGTATCTCAGCGCTAAAAACCTGAGTCTGGCAGACTTTCGGAAGGTGATGGAGGCGGGGAGTCTGCAGACGATTAAAGAGTTGACAAAAGCCGGCTGTGGTATTACATTTTTATATGAAGTCGCAGTGCGCAGGGAACTTGCCGACGGTGTCCTGAAAAGGATCCCGCTGGAAGATTTTCATATTTCCCATGAGTTTGCTTTTATATGGAGACGGGGAAGTATCTATGCGGACAGATACAGAGAACTGTTCCGGCGGTTTTCGCCTGCGGGTATCTAAAGAAAAGGAAGTGACAACATAGATGTTACAGGTAGAACATTTATCATATGATGTTTTAGAAGAAGGAAAACAGTCAGAGATCCTTTCCGATGTGAGTTTTACTGTGAATGACGGCGAGATGCTCGTCATCACCGGACCGAACGGAGGAGGAAAGTCTACTCTGGCAAAGGTCCTTATGGGGATCAACAAGCCTACGGCGGGAAAGATCTTTCTGGACGGGAAAGACATCACAGATCATTCGATCGACGAGCGCGCGAAGGCAGGACTCGGCTTTGCATTCCAGCAGCCGCCCAGGTTTAAGGGAATGACAGTGCGGAGACTTCTGTCACTGGCAGCGGGAAAGACTCTTGATGAAAAGACCTGCTGCAATCTGCTGAGCAGCGTTGGACTCTGTGCTATGGAATACATCGACAGGGAGGCGGACGCCACACTGTCCGGCGGAGAGATGAAGCGGATCGAGATCGCCACAGTGCTGGCGAAACACCATGACCTGTGCATATTTGATGAGCCGGAGGCAGGAATCGACCTGTGGAGTTTCTCCATGCTGATCAAACGGTTTGAGCAGATCCATAAAGAAAAGAAGGAGAGCCTGATTCTGATCTCGCATCAGGAGCGGATCATCCAGATGGCAGACCGGATCATGGTCATCAGTGACGGGAAAGTGGAATCGGTCGGCGCGGCAGCTGAGATCATGCCGAGTCTCTTCGGACAGGAGATAGACTCCTGCGAGTGCAGAAGACAAAAGGGAGGTGACCTCTATGGAGTCTAATAATAAAGTAGAACTTGATAAGGTGACACAGGACGTGCTGAACGTCATCGACTCCTACGGATTTAAACAGGAGGGAGCGTATAATCTCCGCCTGAACGGAATGGCGGTGTGCCACGGTGACAGCCGTCATATCAATATCGTAAAGAAAGAAGACAAGCCGGGGATCGATATCCATATCAGCGGTGAGGCGAAAGACGAGATGGTCCATATCCCGGTCGTTATGTCTCAGGAGGGCGTTGATATCGTATATAATGATTTCTATATCGAGGACGGCGCAGACGTGACGATCATCGCCGGCTGCGGGATCCATGGCGAAGGCTGCAGTGAGACAAGACACGACGGGATCCATGCGTTCCATGTGGGAAAAGGCTGTAATGTAAAATATATCGAGAACCACTATGCGGAAGGAAACGGGACAGGGCAGAAGGTACTCAATCCCGTAACCAAGATATACGTGGGAGAAGACTCTGTGTTTACGCTTGAGACTACCCAGATCAAGGGTGTTGACGCTACAGAGCGTGAGAACTATATCGAGCTTGCTGAGAATGCAAAGCTCTTTGTGACTGAGAAACTGATGACTGACGAAGGACAGAGTGCAGTTTCCAATATGGACGTGGAACTGAACGGAGAGAACAGCTCCGCAAGGATCGTCTCCCGTTCCGTAGGAAAAGGGAACTCAAAGCAGGTGTTCCATCCGAAGGCGATCGGGAACAACCGCTGCCATGCTCACGTGCAGTGCGACTCCATTATCATGGATAACGCGGAGATCAGTTCGATCCCGGAGATCGACGCAAGACATGTGGATGCTCAGATCATCCATGAGGCGGCGATCGGCAGGATCAATGACGAACAGCTGACAAAACTGCGCACTTTCGGTATGACAGAAGAAGAGGCGGAGTCTGTTATCATCGAGAGCTTTCTGAAATGATCAAGGGGCAGGTTTACCTGAACGTTGTTTTCTGAGTTGTACAAACAATTTAAAAGGTGCCGTGTACTTTTTAAAGAGTACACGGCACCTTTTAAATTGTTCGTTCATTTTACAAAATTTGTTTACAGACGTCGATCCATTCTTTTGACTTGGAAAACTGTTCCAGTTCATCGCAGGTCATTTCCACTGCAGTATTGGAACCTCCGGCAGCCGGGAAGACGGTATCAAACCGTTTCATTGACACATCCAGATATACGGAGGTGTGTTCCGGATTGCCGAAAGGGCATACCCCGCCGATGGCGTGTCCGGTCAGGGGTTCGACATCTTCTTTAGCAAGCATCTTTGCTTTCATTTCAAAGAAATGTTTGAATTTACTATTATCTATTTTCATATCTCCTGCTGTGACGATAAGGATCGCTGCATCTTTTTCTTTCGTGTAGAAGGAAAGGGTTTTTGCGATGCGTGCAGGCTCTACACCGACTGCCTGTGCTGCCAGCTCTACGGTCGCGCTGGAGACAGGAAACTCAAGGATCTCTTTTTCGATATTGTTTTCTTTGAAATAATTTCTGACGATTTCAACAGACATTTCAGTTCCTTCTTTCTTTGAAAATTTTTCTCTTCGATCTTAATGTGCGCTGAGAAAAGAAAACGCTGTAAAACGTAACCATTATACCAGCTTTCTGCAGAAAAAACTATATTACTTTGAGAAAAAGCCGGATTCAACGCATCATTCCCCTGCTCTATGGCTGAATTGTTACGATTCAACCAGCAGGAGGGTTACAATATCATGCAGTTACTGTAAAATGAAAAGTGAAATAAAAA
>DWXK01000049.1 GCA_019119205.1 Candidatus Mediterraneibacter intestinavium | reverse complement strand
AAAGTAACAAAAAAACGTGTCAAGAAAAACGTTGAACGAGGACAGGCACACATCCAGTCATCTTTTAATAATACAATCGTTACATTAACAGATACACAGGGAAATGCTCTTTCATGGGCAAGTGCAGGCGGTCTTGGATTTAGAGGTTCAAGGAAATCTACTCCTTATGCAGCACAGATGGCAGCTGAGACAGCAGCAAAGGCAGCTCTTGTGCATGGACTTAAATCCGTAGATGTATTCGTAAAAGGACCGGGATCAGGAAGAGAGGCGGCAATCCGTGCGCTTCAGGCATGCGGTATTGACGTAGTGAGCATCAAGGACGTAACACCGGTTCCGCACAACGGATGCCGCCCGCCGAAACGCAGAAGAGTTTGATCGAAGGTTGTTTTGGCAGGTTCGGTTTTTAACGTTACTATGGAAGTAAATAAGAAGGCGGCGTAACACCCGCCTGCATGTATGAATTTAGGAGGATAGAAATGGCAGTAAACAGAGTTCCTGTTCTTAAAAGATGCCGTTCCCTTGGAATGGATCCGATTTATCTGGGAATCAATAAGAAATCTAACAGACAGTTAAAGAGATCAAACAGAAAAATGAGCGAGTATGCTCTTCAGTTACGTGAGAAGCAGAAAGCAAAATTCATTTACGGCGTATTAGAGAAACCGTTCAGAAACTACTATGCAAAGGCAAAACAGATGGAAGGTATGACAGGTGAGAACCTGATGAGACTTCTGGAGTCCAGACTGGACAATGTTGTCTTTCGCATGGGTCTTGCAAGAACAAGAAAAGAGGCAAGACAGATCGTTGACCACAAGCACGTACTTGTAAACGGAAAACAGGTAAACATTCCGTCTTACCTTGTAAAAGCTGGTGACACGATCGAGATCAAAGAGACAAAGAAAGGCTCACAGAGATACAAAGAGATCCTCGAGGCAACAGGCGGCAACCTGATTCCGGATTGGCTGGATGTTGATTCTGAGAATCTGAAAGGTACAGTAAAAGAGCTTCCGGCAAGAGAAGCGATCGACGTTCCGGTTGACGAGATGCTTATCGTCGAGTTGTATTCTAAATAATTGAGCGGTTTGATAAACCGGCAGTTATTTTGATGGAAAAGATTGTACCCCCTCAACATATTTTAACCCACAAGGAGGGTCTGTGTAGTGTTTGATTTTAATAAACCGAATATTGAGATTACAGATGTTTCAGAAGATAAAAAATACGGCAGATTTGTCGTAGAACCGCTGGAGAGAGGATACGGAACAACACTTGGAAACTCCCTGAGAAGGATCATGCTTTCTTCTCTTCCGGGAGCAGCCATCAGTTCTGTAAAGATCGACGGCGTCCTGCACGAATTCAGCTCCATACCGGGGATCAAGGAAGATGTGACAGAGATCATCATGAACCTGAAATCTCTGGCGATCAAGAACACATCAGAGTCAGATGAAGTGAAGACCGCTTATATCGAGTTTGAGGGAGAAGGCGTTGTAACAGGCGCTGATATCCAGGCAGATTCAGATATCGAGATCGTGAATCCCGATCAGGTCATCGCTACTCTGAGCGGTGGGAAAGACAGCAAGCTTTACATGGAACTTACCATCACGAAGGGCAGGGGATATGTAAGCGCTGATAAGAATAAGACAGAGGATATGCCGATCGGCGTGATCCCGATCGACTCGATCTATACACCGGTAGAGAGAGTAAATCTGTCAGTGGAGAATACCCGTGTGGGACAGATCACTGATTATGATAAACTCACTCTCGATGTATGGACAAAGGGAACGATGCTTCCGGACGAGGCAGTCAGCCTTGCAGCCAAAGTGCTGAGCGAGCATCTGAAACTCTTCATCGATCTGTCAGAAGTGGCTCAGGCTGCAGAAGTTATGATCGAGAAAGAGGATGACGAGAAGGAGAAAGTTCTTGAGATGAGCATCGATGAACTTGAACTTTCTGTCCGTTCCTATAACTGTCTGAAGAGAGCCGGGATCAATACGGTAGAAGAGCTTACGAATAAGACGCCGGAAGATATGATGAAGGTTCGTAACCTGGGACGTAAATCTCTCGAAGAAGTCCTGGCGAAGCTGAAAGAGCTTAATCTTGAGCTGAACCACGGAGAGGAATAAAAAGATAATATCTGCCAGTAAGCCCGAAGTGCATGGCAGAGCATTTGATTAATAAGCCCGAAGATGCATAACCAAATGGAGGATAATAAAAATGGCAAAGTATAGAAAACTTGGCAGAACATCAGGACAGAGAAAAGCTCTGTTAAGAAACCAGGTAACGGCTCTGCTCAACAACGGCAAGATCGTTACAACTGAGGCAAAGGCAAAAGAGATCCGCAAGATCGCTGAGAGCCTGATCGCGATGGCTGTAAGAGAAAAAGACAACTTCGATGAAGTTACAGTTACTGCAAAAGTTGCACGCAAAGACAAAGACGGCAAGAGAGTCAAAGAAGTAGTAGACGGAAAGAAAGTTACTGTTTACGACGAAGTTGAGAAGAAGATCAAAAAAGATCAGCCGAGCAGACTTCACGCAAGACGTGAGATGATGAAAGTCCTTTATCCGGTAAAAGAAGTTCCGGCTAAGGGAGCAGGCAAAAAAGCTAATACAAAGAACGTTGATATGGTAGCAAAACTTTTCGATGAGATCGCTCCGAAGTATGCAGACCGTAACGGCGGTTACACAAGGATCGTGAAGATCGGACAGCGTAAAGGTGACGCTGCGATGGAAGTTCTGATCGAGCTTGTTTAATTAAAAAGATAATTCTGACAGAAGAAAGTGCTGATATATCTCAGAAAGGAATATCAGCACTTTTTTGTCCCTTCTGGTCTATATTGGACGCATTAAGTGCAGAGACCAGGAGATAAAAAAAGGGAAGGACTTCATTTGGAATGAAATGCCTTCCCTTTTGTTACATATGCAGTATTACCAGCTTGTAAAGAAGAGATTGCCTCCGATGTTTATCCCATCCCGGTTTGTGGATGGAGCGTAGAGGAAATAGTAGCAGTCGGAAACAGCCGCGAGCCGTGAGCCGTTGATGGCGTCCTGGGCTACCTGCATCGCAAGGCTGCTCGGTCCGCTTTCCAGGCGGGCGTCGAGACGGCCTGTCCAAACAGGCTCAAACTGTCCGCTGGCGTAGATGACAGAAGAGATACTGTTCCCGAACCGGGGGCTTTCCACTCGGTTCATGATCACTGTTGCCACAGCAAGCATCGCGTCGTAGCTTGCAACCGCTTCACAGTCGAGAAGAGCTGCGAGCAGTGTGATGTCGTCAGTGGATGCACTGACGGAACCGCCGTTTACAACAGAGTTATCATATCCGCCGGAGCCATTCTGTGCAGCTGTCTCCGCTGCTGCGGCCTCCTCTGCAGCTTTGCGGGCAGCCTCTTCACGGGCGATACGCTCGGCTTCTTCCTTCTTTGCCTGTTCAAGCCGCTGACTGACTTCCGCCAGATTTGTAGAAGTTGCATCTGCTTTTGCCTGCAGTTCCTGCTGCTGGCTTTCCAGGCTTGATTGAAGCTCGCTTAAGGAAGACTGCTGTTCTTCCAGGGCCGTCTTCTCATCTTCGATCTGCTGGTGGATCTCCTTCAGCTTATCAAGGGATTCTCTGTCGTACTCGCTGAGATTTTCGATAAAATCAGCTTTGTTCAGAAAATCTGTCATGTCCTCGGCAGAAAAAAGCATCTCAAGGAGTGTTGCGTTGCCGTGTTCATACATATATTTAATACGGGTCTTCATGTCTTCATACTGTTTTGCCTCATTTTCTTCGGCTTCCTCGAGGTTGTCCGTGGTCCGCTGGATCTCGCCGTCCAGGATCTCCACCTGCATTTCCGTGGAAGAGATCTCCTCACTCAGAGAGAGGATGTCCTGATTGATACCTTCGAGTTCATTTTCAAGGGCAGAGGTTTGGTTTTCCAGACTTTCGATGTCATCTACCGCATATGACGGCATGACCGAAAGCGTGACTGCGAGAGAACAGACCAGGGCAATACCTGTCCGAACCCTTCGTTTTCTGTAGATTTCCATAATCTCAATGATCCTTTCTAAAGTATGGTTAATAATTACCGGGTAACTATTATACTATAAATTGCGTTATTAAGCAAACTCTGTTAAAATATTTTTTAGTAAGCCATGCAGGCATGTATAAGAATGGGCAATGCAAGCTGGCTTGCAATTGCACGTTCTTGTACATGGCTATACGGCGCACGCCGTAAGCGAGAAGGAGCCGCAGCGCGGCGGATTCGAGCTGCAGCATGGCTGGCCGGAGCCGAGCGCGCAGGCTGCAGGCGGGAAGGAGTTTGAAAAGTGGGACACAGGATAAAAATGATAGGTCTGGACCTGGACGGAACCCTTCTTAATGAGAAGAAGGAGATATCCTCCTACTCCAGAGATGTGATAAAAAGAGCCCTGGATGCGGGAGTTATCGTTCTGGTGGCAACAGGACGTCCCTGGATGGGGATCCCCGAAGAACTAAGGGGATTTCCGGGGATGAGGTATGCATTGACATCCAATGGGGCGAGGATCATAGACCGTGATGAAAACAAGGTGCTCAAAGAACAGCTCCTGTCTGTGGAACTGGCGAAAAAAGCATTGGAAATCTGCGGAAAATATGATACATTACAAGAGGTATACTTTAATGGACAGGGGTATGCCCCAAACGATAAAAAAGAGGTTGTAGAGAGATATCATCACAATCCCAATATGTGGGAGTATATCAGGACTACAAGGATCTGGGTGGATGATATCTATGACTTTACCGTTAAGGAGAACAAAGGGCTTGATAAGATCCAGGCACTGTTCGCAGATATGTCAGAGCGCATGACGGCATGGGATGAACTGAGCCGTGTAGACGGGCTGGCGCTGGTGGGGTCTCTGGGATACAATATTGAGATCAACGCAGCAGGTGTGAACAAAGGGACCGGACTTGTGGAACTGGGAAAACTTCTCGGTATCAGGCGGGAAGAGATCATGGCGTGCGGAGACGGCGACAATGATACAGAGATGCTCCGGGAAGCCGGCTTTGGCGTTGCCATGGCAAACGGCGAAGAGCAGGTGAAGAACGCTGCGGATTACATAACAGAAAGCAATGAAGAAGACGGTGTTGCACGGGCGATAGAAAAATTTGTTCTCGGAGGAGGAGAAAGAATATGTTAGAAGTCTTAAAAGTAATCATTTTCGGAATCGTGGAAGGGATCACGGAGTGGCTTCCTATCAGCAGCACGGGTCATCTGATCCTGCTGGAACAGCTGCTGCAGCTGAAACAGGACCAGGCGTTTCTGGATATGTTTTATGTGGTGATCCAGCTTGGTGCGATCCTGGCAGTGGTAGTCATCTATTTCCACAAACTGAATCCGTTTTCGCCGCAGAAGACGGAAAAGCAGAAGATGATGACGATCCAGCTGTGGGTAAAGGTTGTGATCGGTTCGATCCCGGCGGCAGTGATAGGGATCCCGTTTAATGATTTTATAGAAGAAAAGTTTAACAATGCGTATGTAGTCGCTGCGATGCTGGTCCTATACGGTGTACTTTTCATTGTGATAGAGAACTACCAGCAGGGGAAAGAGCCGAAAGTGAAGAAGCTTTCCCAGCTCACGATCCCCATGGTCCTGATCATCGGAGTCTTCCAGATGCTGGCGATGATACCCGGAACCTCCAGATCCGGAGCGACTATCGTAGGAGCGCTCCTCCTGGGTGTCGCAAGACCGGTAGCGGCAGAGTTTACCTTCTTCCTCGCGATCCCGGCAATGTTCGGCGCCAGTGCTGTAAAGCTGCTTCATTTCGGGCTTAATTTCACAGCGATGCAGGTGTTCCTGCTGCTGCTCGGAACGGTGGTCTCCTTTGCTGTTTCTATCGTGGCGATCAAGTTCCTGATGAGATACATCAAGAAAAATGATTTCAAACTCTTCGGTTACTACAGGATCGTACTCGGTATCATCGTTCTGCTCTATTTCGGTATCGCAGCGCTCCTTGCCTGAAACAGGCGGAGTGCGGGATATGGAAAATGGATCCGGCAGACGGACAGCGGCACAAAATGGAACAATCATCCAGACCGGCTTCCCGAAAGGGAAGCTGGTTTTTTTATAGGGAACATAGTATAATGTGCACTTGACAGATGATCATAGAAAGGCGGAAAGCCTTCTGCGCGGGCCTGTGCGCCGGCATAGGAAGCGCAGGCAAACAGGAGAGATATCAAAGATGAGATATGAACGGATAGAAAAAGCAGTGTTTCTTGAAAGACCGAACCGGTTCATTGCTTATGTGGAGCTGGAAGGGAAAAAAGAGACGGTACATGTGAAGAATACAGGGCGGTGCGCGGAACTGCTCATTCCGGGGGCGGCAGTCTATATCCAGAGGAGCGCTAATCCGGACCGGAAGACGAAATGGGATCTGATAGCGGTGGAGAAAGGCACTCGGATGATCAATATGGATTCCCAGATTCCAAACCGTGTGGCAGAAGAGTGGATCCGGGAAGGAAACCTTGTGGAAGGCGTGACGCTGATCCGCCCGGAGACGACGTTTGGCAGTTCCCGATTTGACCTCTATGTGGAGGCAGGGGAGCGCAGGATCTTCATTGAGGTGAAGGGGGTGACGCTGGAAGAGGATGGCGTGTGCCGTTTCCCGGACGCACCCAGCGAGCGGGCGGTGAAACACCTGGAGGAACTGGAACGTGCGGTGAAGGAAGGCTATGAGGCGTATGTGTTTTTCGTGATCCAGATGAAGGGAGTGAGATATTTCACTCCAAATACAAACACTCATCCGGCATTTGCCAAGGCGCTGCGGAAGGCGGCGAAAAACGGGGTGAGGGTGCTGGCGTATGACTGTGTCGTGACAGCGGACAGCATCCGGATCGACAGCCCTGTACAGACAGTGCTGGGAGAGCCGGTCCTGGCAGAAGCTGCGGAGCCGGTGGTGGAATGGTTCCGGGCGAATAAGAGAGACCTTCCGTGGCGGAAGCGGATGAACGCCTACCGGGTGTGGATCTCAGAGATCATGCTCCAGCAGACCAGGGTGGAGGCAGTGAAGCCTTATTATGAGCGGTTTATCCGTGAACTGCCGGATGTGAAGTCGCTGGCCGAGGTGCCCGAGGACAGGCTTTTAAAGCTGTGGGAAGGGCTCGGATACTACAGCAGGGCAAGAAATCTGAAAAAAGCGGCAGAACAGATCATGGAAGAGTTCGGAGGGAGATTCCCTGAGACTTACGAAGGGATCCGCTCTCTGCAGGGAGTGGGAAATTATACAGCGGGGGCTGTCGGATCCTTTGTCTACGGGCTGCCGAAAGCTGCGGTGGACGGGAATGTGTTCCGGGTAGTGACACGGCTTCTGGCGGATCCGGAGGATATCACGAAGGCAGGAACGAGAAGGAAGATAGAAGAGTGGATCGAGGAAGTGATCCCCCGCGAGTGTCCCGGAGATTTTAACCAGGGGCTGATCGAACTCGGGGCGATCGTCTGCCTCCCGAACGGGGAGCCGAAATGCGAGGAGTGTCCGGTGAACTCTCTGTGCCGGGCTCGGGAGCAGGGAACACAGCTTGAATTTCCGGTGAAGAAAAAAGCGAAAGCACGCCGGATCGAGGAGCGGACTGTATTCCTTTTCTGCGACAGCAGTTCCGTCGCGGTCCGTAAGCGTCCGAACCGCGGTCTGCTGGCGGGAATGTATGAATTTCCGAGCGCAGAAGGATATCTGGATCAGAAGGGCGTCATCGAGTATGCGAAAAAGCTGGGGCTTGCTCCGATCCGGGTGAAAGAACTCGGGGATGCGAAACATATTTTCAGCCATGTGGAGTGGCATATGAAAGGTTATGAGATCCTCGTGGATGAACTGGAGAAGAATATGACCGGCGATGTGATCTTTGCGGGGAAAAAAGACCTGGAGGAAACATACCCGATGCCGTCAGCGTTTGAGGCGTTTACAACTCTGATCACGGGGAGGGCGCTCTGAGAGCGGATGTGCTGTCACGGAGAGCTGAACAGAGCCCGCTCTGTTTTCTTGAATCGGGGCAGGAAGTGTGATATAATGACTGCGCGGCGCTTCCTTTTCTGCGCACGTGGCATACTATGGACACTGAGCAGGGTATTGTACAGAATACTCGAAAAGTCATCGCGGCACAGCCTGCCGCGTATCATATAACAGGAGTGTATTTACGAATGGACGAGAAAACAGAATTATCCAGACAGCAGAAAAAATCAAGGGAGACAAAAGAGAAGATATTTCAGGCGGCAAAGCGGATCCTTCAGAAGAAGGGATATGAAGAACTGTCGATCAAGAATATCTGCGAGGAGGCAGGCGTTTCAAACGGAAGTTTTTATCATCATTTCAAGACAAAGGATGATCTGCTCTCGTATTATATCGAAGATCAGCCGACGATCAACCCGGATCTTCTTGAGATGCCCAAAGATGTAGAGGGGGCAAAACAGGGGATCATCGGCGTTTACATGAATTATGTAAAATACTGCCGGGAACTGGGCGTGGAGTTCATGTCCGGATATTACGACACGAAAAATCAGGCGCTGAACGCGGCGGAGCGTTCGGAGCGCCCATACCCGATCGTGACGGTGCAGTGCTATGTGGAGAAGGCTGTCCGGGCAGGTGTTCTCAAACTTAATGTGGATATAGAAGAATTTACCTCGGATATCAGGATGATCGTCATCGGAAACGTGTTCGAATGGTGTGTCAGGAGCGGAAAAGTTGATTTTGAGGGGAATATGAGCAGGCTTCTAGGAAAATATCTTGACAGCACGCTCTGCCCCGGAGATAACGGGAACGAAGAATGAGATATACTTTTATCATAAATCCACATGCCCGCTCGGGAATGGGCGGGATGGCATGGGATATCATTGAGCCGGAACTGAAAAAAAGAAGGATCGCTTACCATGCATTTCAGACAGAGAAGCGGAGGCAGGCAGAGAGGATCGCGGCGGATGTGACGGCGGATGGAAAAGAGCATACGGTGGTCGTGCTGGGCGGGGACGGAACTGTCAACGAAGTCCTGAACGGTCTGGCGGATCCGGGGAAGGTAACTCTGGGGTATATCCCGATCGGATCCAGCAATGATTTCGCCAGAGGGCTGGGGATCCGCAGAGAACCGATGGAAGCACTCGAGGCGGTGCTGGCGGCGGAGAAGATCACGGAACTGGATGTGGGAGTCATTTCACGAGGCGGAAAGGAACGAAGGTTTGCCGTCAGCGCAGGGATCGGCTTTGACGCGGGAGTGTGCCACCAGGTGTGCCTCTCTAAGTGGAAAGTCCTGCTGAACAGACTGCACCTGGGGAAACTGAGTTATGCAGTTGTGGCTCTGGACCGCCTGGTCAAATGCAGACCTGCGGCGATGACAGTCCGGACAGACGACGGGAGAGAGGAAGTGTTCCGAAAAGCATATTTCGCGGCGTTCATGAATCTGCCCTGCGAAGGCGGAGGTTTTCGTTTCTGTCCGAAAGCGGAACCGTCGGATGGGGAACTGGACCTTCTGGTCGCGGCGGATGTGCCGAAACTGAAGGTGCTCCTTCTGCTGCCGCTGGCGCTTTTGGGGAAACATACAGGGTTTAAAGGCGTTACGATCAAAAGAGGCAGCAGGTTCCGGGTTGAGTCGGAGGCGGCACTGCCGATCCATACGGATGGGGAGCCTCTCTTTTTGCGCAGGGAAGTCGAAGCCGGGACCAGCCAGGCAAAGATACGGGTGATCACAGGATGATTGGAAGAACATCTAAAGATTTGTTAATGTTTTATGAAGTCAGTTGTTGTTGATTTTGAATCGTGCTATAATCGAGGCTGATCAAAGAAAAGAGAGCCCGGTCCGGGACAAGGGAGAGACAGGACCGGATCGGTAAAGGGAGTATCGGAAATGAAGTGGAAAGAAAAATTCACTGAACTGACAAAGAAATATAAACATGCCTGGGTGTTCCTGTATATACTGGTCTATATGCCCTGGTTCATGTTCCTGGAGAAACACGTGACTACCCAGTACCATGTGATACAGACGACGCTCGATGAATATATCCCGTTCATCGAATACTTTATCATCCCATACCTGCTCTGGTTTGTCTTTATCGCGGTGGTGATGCTGCACTTTTTCTTCACGGATGTGGACGGATTCTATAAACTCGCAAAGATCATGTTTACGGGAATGACCATATTCCTGATCATATCGACGGTCTTTCCAAATGGTCAGGATCTTCGCCCGATGGTCTTTGAGAGGGACAATATCTTTGTGGACATGGTGAGGATGGTCTACCGGATGGATACATGTACAAATGTGTTCCCGAGCCTTCACGTGTTCAATTCGATCTGTGCGTGCATCGCGATCCATGAGAGCAAAGAAATGAAGAAGCATAAGACGGCGTGCCAGGCGGCATATCTTCTCGCCGGGCTGATCATACTGGCGACGATGTTCCTGAAGCAGCATTCTGTCCTGGATGTGATGGCGGCGTTTTTCATGGCATATGTGCTGTATCAGTTCGTCTATGCGAAAGAGAGAAAAAGAGCGCCGAGACTGGCAAAGCGTCCGGTGCTTCAGAATAAATGATAACATTTGAGATGAGAGTCAGGAGGAAAAGACAACTATGAAAAAGATCATGCTTACAGGCGACCGCCCGACGGGGAGGCTCCACGTCGGACATTATGTGGGGTCGCTCAGGAGGAGGGTTGAACTGCAGAATACAGGAGAGTTTGATGATATCTTTATCATGATCGCAGACGCCCAGGCGCTTACGGACAATGCGGACAATCCGGAGAAAGTGCGCCAGAATATCATCGAAGTGGCGCTGGATTACCTTGCCTGCGGGCTGGATCCGGAGAAATCTACCCTGCTTATCCAGTCACAGATTCCGGAACTGTGTGAACTGTCATTCTATTATATGAATCTGGTGACTGTGTCCAGGCTGCAGCGTAATCCTACGGTGAAGTCCGAGATACAGATGAGGAACTTTGAAGCCAGCATTCCGGTGGGATTCTTTACCTATCCTATCAGCCAGGCTGCAGATATCACAGCGTTCAAGGCGACGACGGTGCCGGTAGGCGAGGACCAGATGCCGATGCTGGAGCAGACAAAGGAGATCGTGCACAAGTTTAATTCAGTGTACGGAGAGACTCTGGTGGATCCGAAGATCCTGCTCCCGGAAAATGAAGCGTGCATGCGCCTTCCGGGGATCGACGGAAAGGCAAAGATGAGCAAATCCCTGGGGAACTGCATCTATCTGTCCGAAGAGCCGGAGGATATCAAGAAAAAAGTATTCAGCATGTTTACGGACCCGACCCATATCCGGATCGAAGATCCCGGAAAACTGGAAGGCAATACAGTGTTCACTTATCTGGACGCGTTCTGCAGGCCGGAGTATTTCCCGGAGTTCCTTCCGGAATATGCCAGCCTTGACGAACTGAAAGAGCACTACAAGCGCGGCGGACTGGGTGATATGAAGGTGAAACGCTTCCTGAACAATGTTCTTCAGGCGGAACTGGAGCCGATCCGGAACCGCAGAAAAGAATTCCAGAAAGACATCCCGGCAGTCTATGAGATCCTGAAGAAGGGAAGCGAGAAAGCGGAGAAGGTTGCCGCACAGACCCTGAAAGAAGTGAAGGCTGCGATGAAGATCAACTACTTTGACGATATGGATCTGATCAAAGCACAGAGCGAGAAGTTTTCAGAATGATCAGATAATTCAAAAAGGTGCCGTGTACTTTTGCAAAAGTACACGGCACCTTTTTAAAAGGGTCGGCAGAAAATTCCCGCAAACATGAAAAAAGGATGCTGCATCATGCAACATCCTTTACTTACGTGCGATAGAAGATTCGAACTCCCGACCTTCTGGTCCGTAGCCAGACGCTCTATCCAGCTGAGCTAATCGCACATATTGTGCTGTCTCGTTCACAGCAGAACTTAGTATACAACCATTTTCTGAATCTGTCAATATATTTTTTGAGAAAAATTTTAAATATGACCGGAGTTCTGTTGTGAAAAGGAGATTAAAAATCTGGAAAAAGGGAAAGATATTTAAACAAAATTTAAGAAATCCTTAGATTTCCCCGGATTTGTTGCGAAATATATCGAAAAATGCTAATATAGGAAGAGCGTGTTACCAGAAAAAGAGAGCTGTCCGGCGCCTTTTACAGAAAACAGAAGAAGTGGCGGGACGGTCAGCATGGTACTATAAAAGTTGAGAAAGGGTTTGAACACAAATGAGTCAGAAAGATGATATGCAGCACAGCGGGAAGAAACCGGTACGCCGCCGGAGACCTGCCGGCTCGGAGTCGGGGAATCCTGCCGGAGGGAAAAAAACGGTAAGAAAGCGGTCTTCTGCACAGGCTTCCGGAAGAAAGAACGCGCAGAGTAAAAGTGCGGGATATGATGTCAGGAAGGGATCGGATGGAAGCCGCATGAGAAACAGATCCGGTAAGCCGGAGCATGATAAGAAGAATAAGATCAGCCGGAATCTGGGGCTGGGGATCGCAGGGGTACAGCTGATCGCTACGATCGTTTTCGTGGCGGGACTTTTGCGTCTTAATATGCTCCCTAACATGTATCTGGCGGCGATCGGGATCCTGCTTCTCCTTTTTTGGGGGATTATCCTGGCAAGTCAGTTTTTCTCAAAAAAGAATGCCATCACCGGAAAAGTGATCAGCATACTTATATCGATAATACTGATCGTGGGGTCATATTTTCTGTTTAAGACAAGCGGTACGATCGCGGACATTTCCGGCGGTGATTACAAACTGGATAATGTGGTTGTGGCAGTTATGGCTGATGATCCGGCAGAGGACATCCAGGGGGCGGCAGATCATACCTTTGGGGTCCAGTATTCCATGAACGGTGACCAGATCACACAGACCGTAGAGGCGATCAACAGCGAATTGGGAACCGAGATCACTACCCGTGAGTACGACAGCCTTGCAGAACAGGCAGAAGCACTTCACGACGGAGAGGTCGATGCGATCATCTATAACGAAGGATATACGGGGATCCTGGAGGAAGCTTTCGAAGGATATTCCGAGAATACAAAAGTCATTTACACACACAGCATTAAGAGTGAACTGGAAAATCAGTCCTCCGAGGTGCAGGTAAAAGATGAATCGTTCAGTGTATATATCAGCGGGATCGATGTGTTCGGTGCGATCGAGACAAACAGCCGGAGTGATGTGAATATCATCGCGGTAGTGAATCCTACCAGTCATCAGATCCTCCTCGTGACGACGCCGAGAGATTACTATGTTGAGATACCGGGAGTGTCCGGGGGAGAGAAAGACAAGCTGACTCATGCGGGAATCTATGGCGTGGATACCTCTATGGCCACCCTGGAGCAGCTTTATGATACGGATCTTGATTTCTACGCCAGAGTGAACTTTACATCTCTTATCGAGATCGTTGATGCGCTCGGCGGTGTGGACGTTGAATCTGAATATGCGTTTACGACCAGCTATGAGTCCGGGATGGTCATGAATGTGAGCGAGGGAACGAACCATTTTAACGGAAAAGAAGCCCTTGCGTTTTCGAGAGAACGTCTGAACGTACCGGGAGGGGACAATCAGAGAGGAAAAGACCAGCAGGCTGTCATCACAGCGATGATCAAGAAAATGGTATCCCCTGCGATCCTCACGGGAGCGAACGGGATCCTGAACAGCGTCAGCGGAAACGTGGAGACAAATATGTCAGAGTCCCAGATCCAGGAACTGATCAAGACACAGCTGTCTGAAGGGGCATCCTGGAATATTACTTCAATGGCCGCGGAGGGGACCGGAGACAACCAGTACTGCTATTCTTACTCCGGAGCACCTCTGTATGTGATGCAGCCGGACCAGACGTCTGTGGACGCGATCAAGGCGGCGATCGACCAGGTGGAGAATGGAGAGACTCTGGAGGGAACGACGACGGAGTAGAGTCATTCTTACGGAAAATTGTTAGTGTAGGATGGTATTTTAGAAATGAAAGAGTGGATGAAAAAGTGGGATCTGTCAGCGATATATAAAGTCTTCCTTGTACTGCTTGACATTGTGTTTGTCAATACCAGTTCATTCCTGGCATTGTGGATACGTTTTAATATGTATACAGTTGACATACCGATCGAGTATTATACATCGGTAAAAGAGATGGTCATACCGAACACGATAGCGACACTGATCGTATTCGCGATATTCAAGCTGTATACCAGCCTGTGGCGCTATGCCAGCATTAAGGAACTCGTAAATATCATTGAGGCCTGCGTGATATGTATGCTGTTGAACATTCTCGGCTACTATCTGACGTACCGCCCTATCTACCGGAGTTACTTTGTGCTGTATGGTGCGTCATTGTTCCTGCTGACCTGTATGAGCCGGTTCTCATACAGGCTGATCCGCCTGCTCTATAGGAGCAATCTGCACGGCGCGCATATGAGGAATACCATGATCATCGGAGCGGGAGAAGCCTGCAACGTGGTCATGAAAGAACTGGAACTGAGCACAAAGCTGGATTCCAAACTGTGCTGCATCATCGATGATAACCCGAGAAAGCACGGGACCTATATCCACGGAGTAAAAGTCGTGGGGGGAAGGGACACTATCCTTGAAAATGCGCAGAAATACGGGATCACGGAGATCATCATCGCGATCCCCAGCGCCAGCAAGGCAGAACAGAGGAAGATCCTTGAGATCTGTCAGAAGGTCCCGAACTGTGACCTGAAGATCCTGCCGGGTGTATATCAGCTTGTGAACGGCGACGTCACCGTATCCAAGCTGCGCCATGTTGAGATCGAAGATCTTCTGGGTCGTGATCCGGTACAGATCACGACAGAAAAGATTGGGCGTTACGTGTCCGATAAAGTCGTGCTCGTGACAGGGGGCGGCGGGAGCATCGGAAGTGAGCTCTGCCGTCAGATCGCGGCGAACGGCGTGCGTCAGCTCATCATCTTTGATATCTATGAGAACAATGCCTATGACATCCAGCAGGAGCTGAGAGCAAAATATCCGTATCTCGACCTGGTGGTCCTGATCGGATCCGTGAGGAACGGGAGAAAGATAAACAGCGTGTTTGCTGAGTACAGGCCGGATATCGTCTATCATGCGGCAGCACACAAACATGTGCCGCTGATGGAGGACAGCCCCAATGAGGCGATCAAGAACAATGTGTTCGGAACATACAAGGTGGCGCTGGCAGCGGACCGGTTCGGGGCGCAGAAATTTGTGCTTATCTCGACAGATAAGGCGGTGAACCCGACGAACATCATGGGTGCATCCAAGAGGATGTGCGAGATGATCATCCAGATGTTCAATAACCATTCAAAGACAGAGTATGTGGCGGTGCGGTTCGGAAATGTGCTGGGCAGCAACGGAAGTGTGATCCCACTGTTCAAGAAACAGATCGAGGCGGGCGGACCGGTGACGGTCACCCATCCGGACATCATCCGTTACTTTATGACCATACCGGAAGCGGTATCCCTTGTGCTCCAGGCGGGAGCCAGCGCCAAGGGAGGAGAGATCTTCGTCCTGGATATGGGGCAGCCGGTCAAGATCGCGGATCTTGCCAGAAACCTGATCCAGCTCTCCGGATATGTGCCGGACCGGGACATCGAGATCAAATATACCGGTCTCCGTCCGGGAGAAAAACTTTATGAGGAACTGCTCATGGATGAGGAAGGTCTTCAGGCGACAGAAAACGAACTGATCCACATCGGAAAGCCGATCGAGTTTGACGAGGATGAGTTCGCGAAGGATCTGGCAGCTCTCTATAAAGAAGCATATGCGGAGACGAAAGAGATGAAGCAGATTGTCCATAAGATCGTCCCGACTTATCATCTTCGGGAAGCGGATATCGAGAGGGACAGAAAGATACAGGAGAGCCTGCACGACGAGTTCCCTGACCATAATTCAGAACTTCCCAGCGCTTTTCTGGATCAGACGGTTGCCGACAGCGCTTTGGGAAAATAAGGAGGCGGCAAAAATGAGAGTGGATTTTTCACCACCGGATATCACAGAAGAAGAAATACAGGAGGTCGCTGCGGCACTTCGCAGCGGCTGGATCACAACAGGCCCGCGCACGAAAGAATTCGAGCGCGGGATTGCCGCGTTGTGCGGGACTGGGAGAGCAGTATGTCTCGGTTCCGCCACAGCGTGTATGGAGATGACACTGCGTATCATGGGCATCGGCCCCGGGGATGAGGTCATCACCACTGCCTATACCTATACGGCTACATGCAGCGTGATCTGCCATGTGGGCGCCACTCCGGTCCTGGTGGACACCCTGCCGGGAAGCTTTGAGATGGATCCGGTGGCAGTGGAACGGGCAGTGACAGAACGGACAAAAGCGGTCATCTGCGTTGACCTTGCGGGGATCGTATACTCAAGATATGATGAGATCTTCCGGATCGCAGAGGAGAAGAAAGCCCTGTTCCGCCCGGCAAATGAACGTCAGGAGGCGCTGGGGCGCATCCTTGTCATGGCAGATGCGGCACATGCCTTTGGCGCGTCAAGGGATGAAAAGATGTGCGGGCAGATCGCGGATTTCACCTGCTTTTCATTCCATGCTGTAAAAAACCTGACGACAGCAGAAGGCGGGGCAGTGACCTGGTCGAAAAAAGTCGAAAATTCAGGTCTTGACAGCGAAGAACTGTACAGAGAATATATGCTCTACTCCCTCCACGGCCAGTCAAAGGACGCACTGGCAAAGACCAAAGCCGGTGCGTGGGAGTACGATATCGTCGCGCCGCTCTATAAATGCAATATGACAGACCTCCAGGCGGGGATCGGTCTGGCGCAGCTGAAACGCTATGACGGGATCCTGGAGCGCAGGAGAGAGCTGATCAGCCGGTACGATGACGCCCTGAAAGGGGAGAAGGTACAGGTACTTGAGCATTACGGGGATACATGGGCTTCCAGCGGACATCTCTATCTGACCCGGCTGAGCGGAAAGACGAGAGAGGAATGCAACCAGATCATCACGGCGATGGCAGAAAAGGAGATCGCTGCAAATGTGCATTACAAGCCTCTGCCTCTGCTGACGGCATATAAGAACCTGGGATTTGATATTGCGGATTACCCGAATGCATACGCCCAGTTTGCAAATGAGATCACACTGCCTCTGCATACCTGTCTGACAGATGAGCAGCAGGAATATGTGATCAGGATGTTTAAGGAACTGGCAGGAGTATAGACCGGGGTATGAAAGAAATGGAAAAACCGTTTTTTACTGTAGTCATGCCGGCTTACGGTGTGGAAAAATATCTTGAAGACGCAGTGGGGAGCATCCTGGAGCAGACATTTTCAGACTGGGAACTTCTCATAGTGGAAGACGGGTCTCCGGACGGGACAGGAGCTCTGGCAGACCGAATAGCGCAGAAGGACTCGCGGATCCGCGTGATCCATCATCCGCAGAACCGGGGACTGAGCGAGGCTCGCAACACCGGGATCGATGCGGCGGCGGGGCAGTATATCTGGTTTATGGATCCGGATGACAGAGTGGACCGGGATATCCTTGAGAAAGTACATCTGTCTCTGGGAGAAAATCCGGCGCAGCTTGTGATCTTCGGCCATACGGAAGAATATTACGGCGCGGACGGAACACTGAATTATACGCATCAGATCCTTCCGGAGAAGAAGCGGTTCTCGTCAAAAGACGAACTGAGAAGTTATGTGATTCGGCTGGAGCAGGAGACGATATACGGCTATGCATGGAACAAGATGTACAGTCTGGACTATATCAGAGAGAAAGGGCTTCGGTTCGAGACAGTCACGCTGATCGAAGATATCGTGTTTAACATACAGTACTGTATGGATATCGAAAGTATGAACATACTGGATATTACACCATATCATTATGCAAAACGGCTGGAGGGAAGCCTTACAACGAAATTCGTTCCGGATTACTATGAACTCCATCACAGAAGGATCCGGATGCTTTACGAGCAGCAGCAGTATTGGCATACTGATACGGATGAGACCTGCGCCATATTGGGAAGCCTGTACGGCAGATATATCCTCTCGGCGCTGGAGCGAAACTGTGACAAACGCGCGGGGATGAGCCACAGAGACCGGAAAAGATTCTGCCGGGACGTGTTTGCCTCACCACTTTTTCGCGCTCTGATCCCGAAAGCGCAGGCGCAGGACAGCAGGGCATTGAAGATTGCCCTGGCGCTGATGAAGGCGGGGAACACGGCACTCTGTCTTGCACTGGGAAGGGCGGTCCATCTGATCCGCTCAGGGATGCCCATGCTCTATTCAAAAGTAAAATCAGAGAGATGAGGGGAAGGATATGCGGCTGAAAAGATGGGACCAGCTTCCGGAACACATGAAAAATAAAAAGATAAAGCCATATTATGAGATGCTGGAGAGGAGACGGGGGGATCTTATCCTGAAAAGAGGGATAGATCTTATCATGGCGCTGGTGCTGACCGTGATCCTGTCTCCGGTGATGCTGATCCTTGCGGTCTGCATCAAGATCGACAGCAGGGGACCGGTCTTCTTCCGGCAGAAGCGGATCACCCAGTATGGAAAGGAATACCGGATCTTTAAGTTCCGGACCATGGTGGCGGACGCGGACAAGAAAGGACCGGCAGTAACGGCAGCAGGGGACAGCCGCATCACCCGCATGGGAAATCTGCTGAGAAAATGCAGGCTGGATGAACTTCCCCAGCTCTTTAACGTGATCAGCGGTGACATGAGCTTTGTAGGGACCAGGCCGGAAGTGAAAAAATATGTGGACGCCTACACGGATGAGATGTGGGCGACGCTTCTTCTTCCGGCAGGAATTACATCCAGGACCAGCATTGCCTATAAGGATGAAGACGAAGTGATAGACAGATATCTGAAAGAGACCGGCGGGACAGTGGATGAAGCCTATATCAGGCATGTCCTTCCGGAAAAAATGAAATACAATCTTGAGTATCTGAAAAAATTCAGCATCTTCGGAGATATCAAAGTGATGATCGACACGGTGTTTGCCGTGATCAGATGATGCTGCAGCGGATATGGAGCAGACAGAAAACCGATAAAAGCAGGAGTTATCAGAATATGTACAAGATCGCAGTTATCACAATGGGCGTGCGCCTGAATGATGAAAAAGGATATACGAGATTCCGATATATCTGTGAATTCCTCACAGATGCAGGATATCAGGTGGATCTGATCACGACCACATTCCAGCACTGGGAGAAGGCGCAGAGAGATCTGGATAAGATCAGAAAAGAGGATTACAGGTTCGGGATAAAGTTTATCTATGAGCCCGGATATAAGAAGAATGTAGATCTGCGCAGGATACGGAGCCACGCCATAGCGGCAAGGAACTTGACAGAACTCCTTGAGAAAGAAGGGGATTACGATCTGATCTATGCGGAGATCCCACCCAATGATGTTGCCCTTGCGGCGGCGGAGTTCGCAAAAAAGAAGGGGATCCCGTTTGTGGCGGACGTCAACGATCTGTGGCCGGAAGCCATGCGGATGGTGCTGGATATCCCGGTGGTGAGCGACATCCTGTTTTATCCATTGAAAAGAGACGCGGAGAAGGTGTACAGCCTGGTGTCCGGTGTGATCGGTACCTCTGACGAGTACAGAGACAGACCGTTCCAGGAAGGAGAGCGCCCGGTCCCGAGGGAGACGGTCTACGTGGGAAATGAACTGCGCGAGTTCGACGAGGGCGCAGAGAAGAACAAAGAGGAAGTGCAAAAAAGGAAGGGCGAGTTCTGGGTATCCTATGCAGGGACCATCGGGACCAGCTACGACATCCGGACTATGGTGCTGGCAGCGGAGGAACTTCTCAGAAGAGGGAAGAGTGAGATCCGGTTTAAGATCCTGGGCGGCGGTCCGATGAAGGAAGAACTGGAAGAACTTGCCGCTTCAAGAAATATCTCCAATGTTGAATTCGTAGGCTATGCGCCGTATGATAAGATGGCAGCATACCTGAAGGCATCGGATATCCTGGTCAATTCTTTTGTGAGAAAGGCGCCGCAGAGCATCGTCACAAAGATCGGAGATTATCTGGCTGCCGGAAAGGCGATGATCAATACGTGTATGAGTCCGGAGTTCCGCGCGAAAGTGGACAATGACGGATTCGGCATCAACATTGAACCGGAGGATGTGACGATCCTTGCAGATGCGGTGGAGCGTCTGTACCGTGAGGAAGATGTCCGTCTGGAGATGGGAAGAAAGGCGAGACAGATCGCGGAAGAACAGTTCGACCGTCCGAAGTCCTACCGGAAGATCGAGGCTCTGATACGCGGGTTGATCGAGAAAAATCAGAGTGAGGGGTAAAAGATGGAAAAAGTTAAACAGAATTATGAAGAGATCATAGAAGTTATCTTTAAAGTATGTTATCTTCTTCTGACACTTGCCACATTTATCACGGTGATCTATGCCTCACCGGTCCAGCCGCTTCTCGTGAAAGCATCGCTGGTGCTGGGGATGGTCCTGATCCTGATCCGTGTGGTCAAGATCAGGAAATATGCAAAAATGCCCTGTGTGATCCTTATGGTCCTGTTCTGTGTGAGTTTTCTGCTCACAACAGTGATGAACCGGCAGTACGGGATCACGGAAAACGGGAAATGGGTGATCTGGACCGGGATCCAGTTTTTCGCTCTCTATGTATGTGATGTAGAGCGAAGTGAGGAGAAGTACCGGAGGGAGTTCCGGATCCTGTCCCATATCCTGATCGTCTGCAGTTCGATCGCCGCTCTGGCGAGCATCGTGCAGCTGGTACAGGTGTATTCCCAGTACATCACGACAGCGGACGGAGAGTTCATCGTGACAGGATACACGTGGGGGAGGCTCTGGGGTGTGTACACCGACCCGAACTACGGTGCTGTGATCAGTGTCATCTCTATCACCCTGTCTCTTCTGTTCTTTCTGCAGAAGAAAGGGCTCATCCGGATCGCATATATCGTGAGCATCATACTGAATTTTGTGTATTTTGTGTATTCAGACTCCAGGACCGGAGAGATCGCTATTGTTGTGAGCGTGGGACTATTTCTGATCCTGTGGTTCAGTAAAAAGAAGGCTTCGGCAAAAAAGATCGTGAGGTTTGGCGTCCCGGTGATCCTGATCGTGTGTATCGCGGCTGCGGGATTTGGCGGGATGCAGGCCATGAAGAGCCAGTACGGAAAATATTACGCTGCCGTTTCTGCCGAGCGCGCTAAGAACCGCCCGAAGCAGGAAGTGAAAAAGGACAACAGCACTGCCGGGAGAAAGCAGGATATCCAGCAGGATGTCTCCAATGGAAGGTTTGCTCTCTGGCAGAGTGCCGTGGAGGTATGGGAGACCAGCCCGGTCTACGGCGCAGGTTACTCTACCTTCGTCCCCTATGCACAGGAGCATACGCCGGATACATATGCGGTCAACAATGATCAGGGAAATTACACCAGCATGCACAATACATTCTTTAATGCGCTGGCATTCCAGGGAACGATCGGTGCGGTCCTCTTTGTGCTGATCGCACTGAGGATCCTCACATATGTTTTGATCCCTGTCCTTAAGGATCAGAGTGATGGATCCGCAGAACTTGCCGCCATGCTGGCATGTACCGGTGCAGTGGTGGTGAGTATGATGTTCCTGCTGGAGGGCATATACACAAACTCTCCGGGCAGCTTTGTACTCTGGACATTTACGGGATATATGGTCCGGTTTGCTTACCGGAAACGCAGAGAGGGATCAAAATGAAAAAGATGCTTGCGGGCTTTATCATGGATGGGAGGTCTGGCGGGATCGACCGGTATCTCCTTAACTTTCTTGAGACTGTCCACAGCCGGGTGCAGGTCGATCTTCTTACCAACGAGATCGATCCGGACCTGGAACAGGAACTGAAAAAATATCATACAAAGCTGTATGCCATAGCAAATCTGAAGCATCCGCTTTCCCAGTACAGACAGGTGAGGAAGATCCTGCGGGAAGGCGGGTATGATGCTGTCTATCTGAACATTTCAACGGCAATCGACTGTATCGCAGCCATCGCGTCAAAACACGAAAGGATCCCGGTGAGGATCCTGCACAGCCACTCCAGCGGAAATGACTGCGAGAGCGCGCTGAAGCGAAACGTGTTCGATCTTATCCATAAAACCTGCAGATGTTTTCTATATCGGTATGCGACCAGGTATTACGGCTGCTCTGTGCGGGCGGGAGAATGGATGTTCCCGGAGAAGGTCGTCCGTTCGGAGCGGTTCGAAGTGATATTTAACGCGGTGGACCGTGAGAAATACTGTTATGATGAGAAGGTACGCCGGGAAGTCAGGGAAGAACTGGGATTAGAAGGCTGTTTTGTGGTAGGACATGCAGGGAATTTCTGTTATCAGAAAAATCATTTCTTTTTGATCGACGTGTTTGAAGAGGTCCGAAAGAAAATTCCGAACGCGGTCCTTCTGCTGGCAGGAGACGGCGTCCGTTTTGATGCGGTGAAAGAAAAAGTGAGAGAGAAAGAACTGGGATCTTCAGTGCGGATGCTGGGGAGGAGATCAGACGTGGGGCGGCTCTATCAGGCAATGGATGTATTTGTCCTTCCTTCTAATTTTGAGGGACTTCCCATTGCAGGGATCGAGGCGCAGTCGTCAGGGCTGCCCTGCTTTATGAGCAGCCGGATCACAGAAGAGTCGAAGATCACGGAAAAATGCCGGTTTCTTTCCCTGGAAGCCGGAGCGCCTGCCTGGGCGGAGGAGATCATCTGCGCCGCGGGAGAACGAAAGGCGGCACGATTCCTGGAAAATGCAGACGACTATGATCTGGAAAATCAGAAGAAACAGCTTTTGTCCCTTGTGGAGGACAAGTGAACGAGCAGCTGAGAGGAGAAGCGATGGAAAAAGTCAGTATTATCGTACCAATCTATAAGGTGGAAGATTACCTGGATAACTGTGTCCAGAGTATATTGAGCCAGACATACCGGGATCTGGAGATCATCCTGGTGGATGACGGTTCGCCGGACCGATGCCCTCAGATGTGCGATGAGTATGCGCAGAAGGACGACCGAATCCGGGTGGTCCACAAGGAGAACGGAGGACTTGGGGACGCGCGCAACGCAGGGGTCAGGGAAGCGACAGGAAAATACCTTCTGTATGTGGACAGCGACGACCGGATCCGGGAAGACCTGGTCAGCATCACCGTGGAGGCGGCGGAGAAGGCACAGGCGGACATCGTCATCTTTGACTATGCCGGAGAGATGCCGGATGGAACGAAAACAGACCTGTTCACGTTTGACCTTCCGGAGGACAAGGTGTTCAGTGCAGAGGAAGAGCCTGCGGTGATCATGCGGACCTGCTCTGCGGTGAACAAGCTTTTCCGGAGAGAGTTCTGGGTCAGCGCAGGACTTTCGTTTCCGGCAGGACGCTACTATGAGGACCTTGCAACGATCCCCCGACTTTTTGTACTGGCAGAGAGGATCGTTTACAAAAAAGAAGTCCTGTACTACTATCTGACCCGGGAAGGATCGATCATGCACAGCTCGGACTTTTCGAGAAACTTTGCAGACAGGACGAGAGCGGTTGAAGAGGTGCTGGGCTTTTTCCGGGAGAGAGGGCTTGAGAAGAGATACCGGGATGAACTGGAATACCTTGTCTTTGAAAACACCTGGTTTGTCCCGTCAAAAGAGATCGTCCTGAATGACAGAAAAAGCATTTATCTCGGGAGGTTCAGGGAGTATGCTCTTGGAAAATATCCCAAGATCGAGAGTAACCGGTATGTCCGGGAACTATCCGGGAAAAATAAGATACTCTGGACGCTGCTTCGAAGAAAGATGTACGCGGTCATGGTCCTGATGTCAAAACTGCGTCAGTTAAGAGACAGCCTTTCCGGAAAACAGGAGGAAAAGTAAGTGGAACTGGTCAGTGTTATCGTTCCTGTATATAAAGTGGAACTTTATCTGGAAAAATGCGTGGAGAGTATCCGGAACCAGACGTATCCGGAACTGGAGATCATCCTGGTGGACGACGGTTCACCGGACCGGTGCGGCGCGATGTGTGACGGCTATGCCTCCAAGGACCCCAGGATCCGTGTGATCCACAAAGAGAACGGAGGGCTGAGTGACGCCCGCAATGCAGGCGTGGAGCAGGCTTCCGGGAGATATCTCCTCTTCGTGGACAGCGACGACTATATCGACAGCAGACTGGTGGAGAAGACCGTGAAGGCTGCCCGTGAAAACCGGTGCGACATCGTACTCTTTGACTATCACTGTGTGGAAGAAGGAAGAGAGGAAGTGCGTGCGGCAGGTCTGCCCTCAGGAAAAGTGCTGGATCTGAATGAGGAGAGGGAACTGCTGCTGGCTCCGCCTTCCGCCTGGACAAAACTGTTTGACAGAGAATTTTACCTCAGGAGCGGATGTACCTTCCCTGTAGGACGTTACTTTGAGGACCTGGCGACCACGCCGGAGTTCTTTCTGAAAGCAGAGCGGGTTGTCTATCTGGAGGAACCGCTGTATTATTATATGATCAGGGAAAACTCCATCATGACAGGTAAGAAGTATGAAAAGAGCTGCAGGGATAAGCTGGCGGTCCTGGACCATATCCAGGAGGTCTACCGCCGGGAGGGAGCTTTTGATAAATACCGGGAAGAACTGGAATATCTGGTCTTTGCCAACGCTTACTTTGAGCCTTCGAAGGAACTGGTGCTGGATAAAGCGGACAAAGGACCGGACAGAAAATGGCTTGACACATACCGTGACTATCTGTTCAGCAGATATCCGGATTTTATGAAAAACAGATACGTCCTCAGAATGGGGAGGAAGGACAGGCTCCACCTGTGGATCTTAAACAACCGCCAGTACTGGATGATGCGGCTTTTGTCATACGCGCGCCGCATGAGAGATAAGCTGCGCGGCAGCTGAGGCGGTGGGAAGCTTTGCTCAGCCTGAAGCGGAAAAATGGCTTCGGGCTGGTCTGAGGCAGCGCAGGATGGCAGGATGGAGCGAAAAAAGAGCAGGAAGGATAGAACTGTGGAAAAAATATTGACGATTACCGTACCGGCATATAATGTGGAGAAATTTTTGGAAAAGACGCTGGATTCTTTTCTGGCGGAAGATGTTCTGGGCGAACTGGAAGTGCTGGTCGTGGATGACGGTTCCAAAGACCAGACGGCACAGATAGGAAAAAGATATGAAGAAAGATATCCGGACAGTTTCCGCGTGGTCTCGAAAGAAAACGGCGGGCACGGATCCACCATCAACCGGGGGATACAGGAAGCGAGAGGAAAATATTTCAAAGTTGTTGACGGCGATGACTGGGTAGATACAGATGGATTGAGAGAACTGATCCGCCGGCTTCGTACCTGTGACGCGGATTATGTGTTCACGAATTATCATGAAGTAAATGACGGGACAGGAGCGCTGCGCGCAGTGACGTTCCCGGGGATCCGGACGGAAGAGGTACTCCCCTTTTCAGCGCTTGCCGGGGAGACGAGGATCTCCATGCATGCGCTGGTGCTGAAGACGTCGATCCTGAAGGAGAACAGGATCCGGCTGGACGAGCACTGTTTCTATGTGGATGTGGAATATATCCTGTACCCGGTGCCATATCTAAAGACAGCTGTCTATTTCGATATTTTTGTGTATATGTACCGCCTGGCCCAGGCGACTCAGAGTGTCAGCATGGCGGGCTACCGGAAACATATCCAGAATCATATCGATGTGATCCTGCATGTGCTGGACTATATAAACGAGTATAAAAAACAGCCGGACTGTGATGAGATGAAAGTGGAGTATATGTCCCACCGGATCGCAGAGATGACCCATAACCAGGTGGACATCTTTACCAGCTTTCCGCTCAGTGACAGATCCATCCGCAGGAGGTTTAAAGAATTTGATGCTGCGGTCCGGGAGAAAAGTCGGTTTGTATATGAAAGATCCGGCGAGTACAGCGGGATGCTGCGTCTGCTGCGCAAGACGGGATTCCGGTTTTATGTGCCGATCGTTAAGCTGAGCAGAGCGAGGAATGGGGCGTTAAAAACAGAAGAATGACACCAAGAGTGTCGGCGAATAATGATAAAAAGGAAAGCAGGATGAAGATACACTCAGTAAAATTTAACTTTATCATGAACTTCATAATGGCGGCGTCGTCCATCGTCTTCCCGCTGATCACATTCCCATATGTGTCCAGGGTGCTGATGGCGACAGGAAATGGAAAGGTTGCCACCGCAAGTGCGGTCATCACGTACTTTAACATGTTTGCATCCCTGGGGATCCCGACTTACGGGATCCGCGCCTGTGCCAAGGTGAGAGACGACAAGGACAAACTCTCTCAGACCGTGCAGGAACTTTTGATCATTAATTCGATCACGATGTTCATCACATGCATCGTGTTCGTGTTCACGGTGGCTCTTGTGCCGGAGTTTGCGGCAGAGAAAGAACTGTACGTGATCAACGGGATCGGGATGGTGCTCAATATGTTCGCCATCACCTGGCTGTACAATGCGCTGGAGCAGTATGCATATATCACCGTATGTAACCTTCTGGTCAAAGTGATGTCCCTTGTGCTGATGTTCCTGCTGGTAAAAAATCCGGATGATTACATCATCTATGGCGGGATCACTGTGTTCGCAAGCTGCGCGTCTTATGTGTTCAACTTTGTGTACGCTCTGCGCTTTATCAGCTTCAAGAAGAAAGGTCCTTATAATTTCCGTGTCCACCTGAAGCCGATCTTCCGCTTTTTTGCCATGTCCGCGGCGACAAGTGTGTACACGAACCTGGATGTGGTCATGCTGCGGTTCATGAAAGGGGATACGGAAGTAGGATATTATAATGCCGCGATCAAGGTGAAGACGATCCTTGTGACCCTGATCACCTCTCTTGGCACGGTACTCCTGCCAAGGCTTTCCTACTATGTGAAACAGAACGCAAAGGAACAGTTCTATTCCATGATCGGAAAAGCGGTCAATTTTGTGGTGATCGCGGGAGTGCCGCTGACGATCTACTTTATGCTCTATGCGGACGAGTCCATCCTTTTCCTTGCGGGAGAAGGATATGAGGGCTCGGTCATGCCGATGATCGTACTGATGCCCACCGTACTGCTGATAGGATTGTCAAACATCACCGGGATCCAGGTGCTGACGCCTCAGAATATGGAACAGAAAGTGCTGAACTCCATCGTGGCAGGCGCTGCGACTGACTTTGTGTTGAACCTGGTATTGATCCCCAGCTTCGCATCCACCGGAGCCGGGCTTGCGACCCTGGCGGCAGAAGCAGTGGTGCTGATCATACAATGCGTGTACTTAAAAGATATCCTCAGGGAAATCACCCGGGAAGTGAGCCTGGGGAAGGTGGTTCTGGCGGCTGTGCTGGGAACTGCCGCAGGTGTGTTCATTAAGGTGACAGTGGATCTGGGAGCCTTTTTGACACTGGTAGTGAGTGCGTGCGTGTTCTTTGGCGTGTACGGTGTGGTGCTGCTGGTGACGAAGGAGAAGTTTGTGTGGGAGATACTGGATGGGTATCTTGGGAAGTTGAGAAAACATTGAAAAACCAGAAATAATATATTTAGGTTGAAATTACCGTAGAAATGTTATAAAAAGCTATTTCAGTAAACAAAAAAATATGCTATAATAAAAAAGTCATATCGAGATAAGACGGATTTTAGGAAAATGTGGAATAAAAGAGATGAAAATCGTAATTTTAGGAGGGGGATTTGGGGAGCGGATCAGTAAAGAAAGCCATCTCAGACCAAAAACGATGATTGAAATTGAGGAGAAGCTAATCCCTTGACATATTATGAGAGGATATTAATATAGATGAAGTGATTAATTGCCATTAGGAAAAGGACGGATTACCATTTTAACGGCTGTCCATGTGGACAGCGCTTTAGAGTTCTGGATACTGATAGAGATAGTAGGAGAATCAAGGCGTTTCGAGAAAAGTCTTCGGCGGATGGTAGGCGGATTAGTGCAGGGGCTATGGTGCTTGAACCGGAAATATTTGATTATATAGATGGAGATTCCACAGTGTCTGAAAAAGAGCCCCTGGAACGTCCGGGTGAAGAATGACAGCTTAACTCGTATAGTATAATGGATTCTGGTAGTACGCGGATACACAGCGAGAAAAGGAAAGCCTGAAATCGTACTTCATCTGACGGCGCATCCTATTTGAGGGATTCTCATAAGGATCTGTTTTATACTAATGAAACGAATGTGATGGGTATGTTAAACGTCTGAGAGTATATCCGCG
>DWXK01000048.1 GCA_019119205.1 Candidatus Mediterraneibacter intestinavium | reverse complement strand
TTCCGGCTGCGTGGGCTTTTTCGGCCATCACTTATTTCTTGTTTTGCAGCTGCTCATGGACTTCCTGCCGGACGATCAGCCCCGCAGAAAAGCCATACTTGAAGTGGCTCTCGCTTTCCTCGCACTGAGCGATAGCATTCTGCGCCCGGAGTTCCTCCACCAGAGCATAGTCCTCTTTGCTGAGCCGCTGGGATAACTGCTCCATCAACGCCGCACAGGTTTGGATCGCCTTGCGGTATTCCGGGGACGTGGGCACTACTGTTTCACAGGGATAAAACTCCCCGCTATACATGGCTTCCAAAATCATTGAGTTCCCTCCCTCAACAGTAGACCAACTCCGCCAGGACGATTTCCTCGGCCCTGTTGTGGATGGAGTTCATGGAGCGCACCCATGCCATCTGGTCGGCAGCTTTCAGGGCTTCTGTGACACCCTCTTGCTGCATCATGGCTTTTTCGATAATTTCCAGCCGCTCCCGGCAGGCGGTGTCGATTTCCTCCAAATGGGGAAACAGCTTTTCAGTGACAATGAGATCGGTATACAGAATGGGCCGGTGTTCTTTTAAGTAGGCACGGCGCAACCGGCCATATTTCCCGATATGGTACTCTTTGGTGTCCGATAACACAAGGTCGGGAATGAGATAATTGCCGCATTTGGTGTAAGTCAGTTCCATACAAGGCTCCTTTCGTGGGAATGTGGTTGACAGTTACGGTAGGTTTGAGGGCATCCCTCCTTTATCATAACTGTCTTTTCATTCGCTACAAATGAGCCGTCAGTCATGATGTAATGTTTTTTGGTGTATTCCACCCTCTATACATTACATCATGAAAGGATATGCTGTGAATCATAACCGTATCAATGAACTGGGAGAGGTGATACGGATCATGAAGCGGGTGGAAAACAGGCTGGATGCAAAACAGGTGCTTTCCGTTATTGAACGGTACAATACTGCGCTGGAACTCTTAGACGAGTATGACCATCAGACGATGAAGAAGCCGAAAGGGAATCGGGCGGTCTATGTTCTGGAGTACGAGGAGTGCAGAAAAGTGATCGACAGCATGAAATTTGGAGAGGAAAGCGAACTTTTCGGAAATGAAAAGGATGATTCTTTCCGGGGAAGCATCGGTGCGATCTACCAGACATTCGGAGGAGAAGAAGTGTATCCTACTCTGGAGGAGAAAGCAGCGAATCTTCTGTATTTCCTTACGAAAAATCATTCTTTTTCGGATGGAAATAAAAGGATCGCCGCCGCACTTTTCCTGTATTTTCTGGATAGAAACCAGGCGCTTTTCCCTAATGGGAAAAAGAGGATAGACGATTATGCTCTGGCTGCACTGACGATCATGATCGCAGAGTCAAAACCAGAGGAGAAGGACATGATGGTGAAAGTAGTGATGAACTGCCTTGCGGGAAGTGCGGATTGACGATGCTGATGAACTGAATGTTCACGTCGGTCATATGCTTCATAAATATGTTTTGAATAAGGAAAGAAGGAATCGGTTATGTGGCTTTTTTACGCCATCGGCTCCGCGTTTTTCGCGGGTGTGACATCTATCCTGGCAAAGTGCGGGATCAGAAAGACGGATTCAACTGTAGCGACGGCAGTACGGACCATCGTGATTCTGGTCTTTTCCTGGATCATGGTGTTCGTAGCAGGTTCCCAGGATCAGATCACAGAGATCAGCGGAAGGACTCTGCTCTTTCTGATCCTCTCCGGAGCAGCTACGGGCGCATCCTGGCTCTGCTATTTTAAGGCGCTGCAGATCGCGGATATCAATAAGGTGGTCCCGATTGACAAATCAAGTACAGTCCTTACGATCCTGCTCGCACTGATCTTTCTCGGGGAGGGAGTCTCTCTGCCAAAAGCTGTGGCGGTAGTGGTGATCGCAGCAGGCATCTTTCTGATGATCGAGAAGAAGGACGTGGAGGAGACAAAGAGCGGAAAAAGCGGGTGGTTCCTCTACGCGGCAGGTTCAGCCTTCTTCGCCAGCCTGACGGCGATCCTGGGGAAGATCGGGATCACCGGTGTGGAATCAAACCTGGGGACTGCCATCCGGACCTGCGTGGTGCTGGTCATGGCGTGGCTCATGGTCCTGGTGACCGGGAAGCAGGGCGAAGTGAAGAAGATCGGCAGAAAAGAACTTGTGTTTATCTGTTGTTCCGGGATCGCTACCGGCGCATCCTGGCTGTGCTATTACCGGGCGCTGCAGGAAGGTCCGGCAAGCGTGGTGGCGCCGGTTGATAAGCTGAGCGTTCTCGTGACAGTGGCATTCTCCTACTTCGTGTTTGGTGAGAAGCTTGGGAAAAAGGAGGCGGCAGGATTGGTGCTGCTGACAGCGGGGACAGTTGCGATGGCACTGCTGTGAGAGGTTATCTGCGATTTCCTTAATGACACAAAGAATGGAATGTTAGTGCTTGCAGGACTTGCTATAACACAAACTGAATAACGCGCTGAACCAGATAGCGAAAAAATAAAAGGACTGGCGGAGAGCCGCTGTCCGGCGGAAATCTGCAGATTCCCCCGGACGGCGTACTTTCCGGCAGTCCTTTTTCCTTTATGATCCGTTCTTACAGCCCGGTGCGTATGGACGGAGCATCCGCCATATAACAGAGAAGTACGGCGGAGAGATGGTGCTGAAAAAAGAGGCGGAGCGGTTTGTGCTGGATATCCTGATTCCGGTCCCGGATTCGCCGGCGTAGCTTTCCAGGTCAGCGCAGCTCAGTCTTCCGGGAACAGTTTCTCCAGGGTGACCAGCACTCCGTCCTCCTCGTTGGACGGACAGACATATCTCGCTGCGTCCTTTACATTCTGAGGTGCGTTTTCCATGGAATAGCTGTACCCGCAGTACTGGAGCATTTCGATATCGTTCCCGCCGTCCCCGAATGCGGCGCACTGGTTTGGAGTGATCCCCTTCCGCTGTGCGAGGCGTTTCAGTCCGGACGCTTTGTGGCAGCCGGGCAGGATCAGGTCGATGGCGCCGTGTCCGCTGGTAGTGGGCTCTGCTTTTCCTGCCAGCCGGTCCCGGAACAGCTCATAATAAAAATAAGTCTTTTCATCCGGTACCGTTACAGCGAACTTCAGGATGCGGTCGTCAACATTTTTCAGGTCATCTACCCAATTCAGGCGATGGCAGTAGATCTTTGTCAGTTCAAAAAATTCGGGGCTTACTGTGCCTCGCTGACAGTAAGCGCTGTCCATGCCGCACATGACGGTCAGGACCTCCGGGGACTCCCGACACAGGTCTACGACAGAATGTACGGTCTCTTCCGGCATATCCGCCGCAAAGACCAGCTCTTTTTTATCTTTCACGAACGCGCCGTTCTCGGCGGCAAAGGAAAGCTCTTCGTGGCAGTCCGGGAAAAGATCCCGGAGCTGATAATACTGGTTCCCGCTTGCGACCACAAAACTGCATCCGGCTTTTTTCATACGCTCCAGGATACGCCGGAAGCGCGGGACATCATATGTGTAATCGGACCGCACGAAGGTCCCGTCTATGTCCACTGCTGCCATCTTAATGTCATGATCCATCTGTTCTGCCCTCCATTAAAAAATCGATCGTATTCACAGTTACTACTATAGCGGCAGGTAAGCGGGAACGATATCTGTTCTCTGTCAGTTTTTGTCATTATCCTGCCATCTGCGCCGGTACTCAAGGGGCGTGCATCCGAGATGGCTGCGAAAGGTTTTTCCAAAATAGCTGCTGCTGCCCAGCCCGCATGCATGGCCTATGGAGGTGACAGGATCCCCGCCCTCCGCCAGCATCCGGCATGCGATCTGGAGCCGGTAGCCGGTCACATATTCTGCAGGAGTCATATGCAGGCAGCGGCGGAAGACGCGGTAGCATTCTCTTTCGCTGAGATAGGCGGATGCGGCAAGGTCAGAGACGGCGATCTTTTCGGAAAAATGTTCGTGCACATAGACCATCATCGTCTTTATCTTATCCCCGGCGCTGCCGGCAGGAGCGGACGGTTCCTGAAGTACAGGAGAGATGTGCTTTAACAGCTGAAACCATATTTCCGAGAGAAGATCCCTCAGACTGAGTTCATATCCGAATCCATCCTCGTCCAGAAGAAATGCCTGCCGGATCAGACGGAGGATGTCCGCCTGGTCCGGGTCATCGGGATACAGTGGGACCAGTTCAAGCTGTGCGGCGGAGGTGACGGGGGTGACATATTTCTGTTCGATCAGACTGTCGTATGAGCCCGATATAAGGACCGGGTCAAAAAAATGGATCTTCTGGATGTTCGGTCCGGTGCGGGAGAGGACCTCCGTCATGTGAAGGACATTGGAATTGACCAGTCCGCCGGAGCCTGCAGGGAATACCAAAGTGCCGCCCGGTGTGTGATAGCGGAGCTCTCCGCTCTCCATGTAGAAAAGCTCCAGCGCTTTGTGCCAGTGCCATGGGACGAAAGATCCTCTGTAATGATCCAGTTCCACCTGTGTGGAGATATATGGGAAATCCGGGCGAAAATCCGGGATCTTCTCTTCTTTGCTTCCGGAATAGTATTCCAAATGTCTGACGATATGCATCTTCTTTCCTCCGTTGGTCCTGGCTTCGGGGTGAACAGTAACCTTCTTTGTCTTATCTTTTATATGAGGATATTCTATCACAATCCTGCCGTGAATTGTCATGAAGTGCAGATTTTACCTCAAAACAGCCTGATTTTACCAGAAATGCCTCAAACACGCCGTCTTCTTTTACAATGAGAACGTAACAGAAAAGAGGAACACCGGCAGGAGCAGGGAAGGAGATAATGGAAAATGAAAAGAACAAAGACAGTAGCCATGATATTCTGTACAGCGGCCGTACTTTCTCTGACGGCATGCAGCACTCGGGGAGCAGGCGGAGGAACTGACTCCGGGGCACAGCCGGAGGCTTCTTCCGGCTCGGACAGCGCGGGAAGTGCATCTGGCGCGGGAGATGCTTCGGCGGGGCTTTCCGGAGCAGAAAATATCCTGATCGCTTATTTTACCGTGCGGAGACGGACGGCGTGGATACGGTGGCGGGAGCCAGCCGGGTTGCCGTGGACGGCACAGTGATGGGAAACAATGAGTATATAGCAAATCTGATCCAGCAGGAGACAGGGGGAGACCTGTTTGCCATCGAGACGGTCCAGGAATATCCGGGGACTCATGACGCGCTCCTGGAATTTGCTTACAATGAGATGATGGATGACGCAAGACCTGAACTGGCGTCCCAGATCGAGGATCTCGACAGTTACGATACCATATTCCTTGGATATCCTAACTGGAACTCTGACCTTCCGATGCCGATGTACACATTCCTTGAAGAATATGATCTTGGCGGAAAGACCATCGTTCCCTTTACGACTCACGGCGGAAGCGGATTCTCCAGGACGATCCAGACGATCGAGGAACTCCAGCCGGATGCGTCCCCGGAACAGAATGATGGCGCATCGGACAGCTCAGATGCTTCCGGTACGCCGGCAGAAGGCGGGGACGGTATCCTGATCGCCTACTTTACTGCGGCGGAAAACAGCGGCGTGGATGCGGAAGCGTCTGCAAGCTATTCTGAGGTGGACGGAGAGGCAAAAGGCAGGATGCAGGCTCTTGCCGAGATGATCCAGGCGGAGACAGGCGGCGATCTGTTCTCGATACAGACTGAAGAGACCTATCCTGCGGACGGAGGCGAACTGATCGACTATGCAGCAGAGGAACAGGATGAGGATGCGCGTCCCGAACTCGGAAGCCGTTTTTCGGGCACCATTGAGACCATCGCGGAACTGGAACCGGACGCAGAGGTGATCGAGGACGGATTTACGGTAAATGAGCGGGATGTGCCGGATGCAGCGGGAGACATCGCAGACTGGTTAGAAGGGCTGGGTTATTAAAAATCGATTTTATCTCGAGGGTGAAAGGTAAGACAGAATGAAAAAGCAATCTGTAAAAATCATAGTTGACGTGATCATGACCGTGCTGCTCCTGCTCCTGATGGCGTTTGAGCTGATCGGGAGGACCGCTCATGAGTGGCTTGGCGTGGGGATGTTTGTCATGTTCGTGATCCATCACATTTTAAACCGCAGGTGGACTGCTCACCTTTTGAAGGAAAAGTACACGCCCGTCCGGGTGTTTCAGACGATCCTGGTGGTGCTGGTCCTGCTCTGCATCCTGTCCTCCATGGTGAGCGGGATCGTCCTCTCCAGGCATGTCTTTGCCTTTCTGCCGATCGAGGGAGGCAGGAGCTGGGCGAGAGTCCTCCATATGATCGGCGCCTACTGGGGATTCGTCTTCATGTCGCTCCACCTGGGCGTTCACTGGAACATGATGATGGGAATGGCGGGAAAAGCGGTGAAAACCCCTTCCGCACTCCGCACATGGATCCTGAGGCTCCTGGGAGCCGCAGTCGCTGCATACGGAGCGTTCGCCTTTATAAAACGGGGAATCGGAGGATATATGTTCCTTAGGAATATGTTTGTATTTTTCGACTTTGAGGAGCCCCTGGTGCTGTTTTATGCAGATTATATCGCAGTCATGGGGCTGTTCGTGTGGATCGGGCATTATCTGGCGAAGATACTGAGGAATCTGCAGGCAAAGAAACCTATACGTTAAATGCTCCGGCTTTAGGAGAGGATGACAGGAGGAAAGGATGAAGAGAAGACTCTGGGTGATCCCTGCACTTTTGTGCATGCTGTGCATGACGGCGTGTTCTGCGGCGGGAACGGCAGCGGGCGTGGAAAACGGACATGACGGCAGAGACAGCAGTTCTGCCGGAAACGCAGAAGAAGGTGCGCAGGACCCGGTACAGACAGATTTTTTTGCAATGGATACTTATATGACGTTCACCGCATACGGGGATAGGGCCCGGGAGGCACTCACTCTGGCTGAGGAAGAGATCCGGAGGCTGGAGAGCGAGTGGTCTGTGACAGATGAGGACAGTGAGATCTGGAAGATCAACCACAGCGGCGGACAGCCGGTAACACTCAGTGACGAGACCGCGCAGATCGTGCGGTTTGCTCTCGGTATGGCGGAGGAGACAGACGGCGCTCTGGAGCCGACGATCTATCCTGTCCTGACTGCATGGGGATTTACGACGGATGAGAACCGCATCCCCGGTGAGGAGGAACTACGCTCTCTCCTTGAAAATGTGGGATATGAAAAGGTGGAGCTGAATGGAAACCAGATCACCCTTCCGGCAGGGATGGAACTGGATCTTGGTGCAGTCGGAAAAGGCTATGCAGGAGACCTGACAGCGGAACTTCTGGAAGAGAAAGGGATCACGTCAGCTCTTCTTGATATCGGCGGCAATGTCCAGGCGGTCGGATCCAGACCGGATGGGACAGACTGGAGGCTGGGACTTCGGAACCCGTATGGAGAAGGGAGCATCGGAGTCCTTTCCGTGTCGGACTGTGCAGTGGTGACATCCGGAGATTATGAGCGCTATTTTATCGGTGAGGACGGGAAAGAGTACGGACACATCATAGATCCGGAGACAGGGTATCCGGTGGACAACGGACTCGCCTCTGTCACGATCATCACGGAAGAAGGAAAGAAGGGCGACGCATTGTCCACGTCCATGTTTGTAAAAGGGCTGGAGCAGGCGCAGGAATACTGGAGAACCCATCCGGATTTTGACATGATCCTTATCACAGAGGACGGGCAGATCTATCTGACAGAAGGGGTGCAGGACCGTTTTGAACTGAACGGCAGCTTTGGGAATATGGAAGTGCATGTGATCACAGCCGATTAGATATTGACATCCACCCTGCTTTTCTATAAACTTGTAAAGTGGTAAAAGACAGAGAAAGACAGGGCGGAGGTGATCCCTTGAAGGTACTCATTATTGACGGGCAGGGCGGAGGTCTGGGACGTCAGCTTGTTACAGCGGTAAAAGAACGGTATCCACAGACAGAAGTGCTGGCGGTAGGGACCAACAGCCTGGCAACCGGAGCGATGCTGCGTGCCGGCGCGGACCAGGCGGCGACAGGGGAGAACTCGGTCGTAGTCGCCTCCGGGAGAGTGGATGTGATCATGGGACCGGTGGGGATCGTTATCGCGGACTCCATGCTGGGTGAGATCACGCCGGGAATGGCGCTTGCCGTGGGACAGAGCAGGGCAAAGCGGATCCTGATCCCGGTCAATCTCTGTGACAATATCATCGTGGGCGTTTCGGACTCATCCATGTCCAGAAATGTCCAGAATGCAGTTGATGCGCTGGGAACGCTCATGGACCGGGCGCAGATCCGTGAGAGCGGCGTGACGTCCCTGTAAAAAAGTCCTGGATAAACAGCCGGCAGGAAGCCGGGAAGATGGCAGAAGCCATGGACAGGAACTCAATACACAGGAACTCAACACACCGTTTTACAGACAGCTGCGCCAGACGGCCAGCCTGCTTTCCCGAACTTGCGGGACAAAAAGCATCCTGCGCGGTCAGTCTGTCCATTTGACGGACGCAATACCAGGGGTGCCGGCGGATATAGGCAGGGGCATATCAGAAAGCCGATAAATAAAATATATGATGATAATACAGACAGGATCGATCGATACCAGGAAGGTATCTGCTTTCAGGAGAAGGCGGGTATCTTTTTTTATTCTGTTTTGTCCATGTTCTTGACAGATGTGAACAGAGATCCGGGAACTGTCTGCGGAAAGGAAGAGATAAAATATGACACTGGAAGGATTTTTCTATGCTGCCCCGAGAGCTGCGGTCGCTTTTTCCGGAGGGACGGACTCGGCGTTCCTGCTCTGGGCGGCGAAGAAATACGGGTGTGACGTACATGCCTACTATGTAAAGACGGCGTTTCAGCCGGAGTTTGAACTTCAGGATGCGAAACGGCTGACAGAGGAGCTGGGGATCCCTATGACGGTGATCCGGGAGGATATCCTCGCGGTGCCGGAAGCAGCAGCAAACGGACCGGAGAGATGTTATTACTGTAAGAGAGCGCTGTTTACAAAGATCTGGGAAAAAGTGCGCAGTGACGGGCATACGCTTCTCTTAGATGGGACCAACGTCTCGGATGACGCGGGGGACCGCCCCGGGATGCGCGCCCTCAAAGAACTGGAAGTCCGCTCCCCCCTGCGGGAATGCGGGATCACAAAAGCGGAAGTACGGAGAATGTCAAAGGCGGCAGGGATATTTACCTGGGATAAACCGGCTTACGCCTGTCTTGCCACCCGGATCCCCACCGGGATGAAGATCACGGAGGAAGACCTGAAACGGGTAGAGAAGGCTGAGATACTGCTGGAGGAAATGGGATTTACCGATTTCAGGGTGCGGCTCCTGCCTGAGGGGGCGCGCCTTCAGTTTACAGAAGGACAAGTGGCACAGGCGGTAGAAAAAAGGCGGGAGATCTGTTCGCTGCTTACGCCATTGTTTCCGGCGGTCCTGCTGGATCTGGAGGACAGAAAGCCGTCAGCGTGAATATTTAGATAACGGGCGTTACAGCATGGATGCCGCCATGTGCGAGCAGATCTCTGCGGCGGATCTTCGCAGCGTCTGAGCGTTCGTCTTGAGAGAAGGGAGAAAAAATGGACAATAAACATGATATTTTAAAGCTTTTGCGTAGTGTGGCAGACGGGACCACCTCGCCGGAGGAAGCGCTTTTGGACTTAAAGGAGGCGCCGTTTGAAGATCTGGACTATGCCAAGATCGATCTCCACAGGAGCGTGCGTCAGGGAGCAGCGGAAGTGATATACGGAGCGGGAAAAACACCGGAACAGATCCTGGGGATCGTCACCGCAATGGGAGAGCGGGGATGCCGCAATATCCTGGTGACCAGGATCAGCCCGGAAGCGGCAGAACTTCTCTCTGAAAATGTTCCCGCCGAGTACCACCCGCTGCCGAAGCTTCTGGTGGCATTTCCCTGGGAGCGCCCGAAAAGAGGGAACATCGTCGTGGCGACCGGAGGCACCAGCGACATGCCGGTGGCGGAGGAGGCAGCCCTGACAGCGGAAGCCATGGGGAACAAAGTGACACGTCTCTATGACGTGGGAGTGGCGGGGCTCCACCGGCTGCTCTCCAACCTGGATCCCCTGATGAGCGCCCGGTGCGTTGTGGCAGTGGCAGGGATGGAAGGAGCTCTCGCCTCGGTCATCGGAGGGCTCGTGGACTGTCCGGTGATCGCGGTCCCCACCAGCGTGGGGTACGGAGCCAGCTTTGGAGGCTTGTCGGCGCTCCTGTCCATGCTGAATTCCTGTGCTTCCGGGTGCAGCGTTGTGAACATTGATAACGGATTCGGGGCGGGGTATCTCGCCAGTATGATCAATCAGATGGAAGGGATAAAGGAGGAACAGATATGAGGACATTATATATCGAGTGCAATATGGGCGCGGCGGGGGACATGCTCATGTCCGCCCTGTATGAGCTGCTGGAGGATAAGAAAGGCTTTCTCGATAAAATGAACGCTCTGGGGCTGCCCGGGGTAAAGATCGAGGCGCAGCCCGGGAAGACCTGCGGGATCGCCGGGACTCATATGGCTGTGAAAGTGTACGGCGAGGAAGAGAAGGAGCCGGAGGAAGGACACGGCACAGCGCATCACCATGGACATGGGGAGGAACACAGTGCGGCGCATCACCACGGGCATGAAGAGATACACAGTGCGGAGCACCATCACGGACATAGGGAAGAACATCATCATGGACATGGCGAGGGACATCCCCACGGGCACCATCATCATGCTGCGCCGGGATACATCGCAGAGCTGATCGGCGGACTGGACCTTCCGGAGGAAGTGAAGCGCCATGCCCGCGCTGTCTACGATGACATCGCACAGGCGGAGGCGAAAGCCCACGGATGTCCGGTCTCAGATGTTCATTTCCATGAGGTGGGGGCGCTGGATGCGGTGGCGGATGTCACCGGAGTCTGTTATGCCATGTATCTTCTCGGCGCAGAGCGCATCTGTGCATCTCCGGTCCATGTGGGGAGCGGAACGGTCCGCTGCGCCCATGGCGTCATGCCCGTACCTGCGCCTGCGACGGCAAATCTGCTGGAAGGGATCCCCTTTTACGGAGGGGAGATCCGGGGAGAACTGTGCACGCCCACCGGAGCGGCGCTGCTGAAGCATTTCGCAGATTCTTTCGGTCCTATGCCAATGATGACTACGGAGAAGACCGGGATCGGTATCGGGACAAAAACATTTGAGCAGGCGAACTGCATCCGCGTTTTTCTCGGGGATACCCGGGAGAGAGAAAACGGGGAGATCACGGAGCTGGTGTGCAACATTGACGATATGCAGCCGGAAGCCCTCGCCCATGCATGCTCCCGGCTTTTAGAGCACGGAGCGCTGGATGTGTACACTCTGGCGGGGAACATGAAGAAAGGACGCCCCGGTCATGTGCTGACAGTACTGTGCAGACCTGAAGATGAGGCAGCGCTTGCAAGACAGATCATTGCCGAGACTACGACCAACGGGCTGAGAGTGCACCGCTGCGGCAAGTATTTTCTCAAGCCAGGTATAGAGAAGGTGCAGACCCGCTGGGGCGAGGTGCGCATCAAGACGGCAGAGGGATTTGGCATCCGCCACAGCAAGCCAGAGTTTGAGGATGTGGCAGAGCTGGCGAAAAAGAACCAGATCCCTTATGGAAGAGTTTTTGAGGACGCGCTCCACACATATGAGGAAAACAGGGCGCAGTCTGTGGAAAACAGAAGAGAAAAGCCGGGAGAATGAGGAAAACGATGAGGAAGAGAAATAAGAAAATGAAGCAGGCGGCGTCCGTTCTTCTGAGCGCTGCCCTGGCGCTGGGACTCCTTGCCGGATGCCGGAGCGGGAATGCTTCGGGCGGGCAGACGTCAGGAAATGAGACGAATGCCGGAAATGCAGCGGGTTCCGGTGCGGAGAGTGATTCTGTGATCATTGCCATGGATCCAAACTCCGAGCCTGAGGCGGGCTTTGACCCTGCCTATGGCTGGGGAGCCGGGGAACATGTCCATGAGCCTCTGATCCAGAGCACGCTGACCGTGACGGATACGGACCTGACCATCGGCTATGATCTCGCTACGGATCACAATGTTAGTGAGGACGGGCTGACCTGGACGGTGACGATACGTGATGATGTATCGTTCACCGACGGGGAGCCGTTGACAGCGGAGGATGTGGCGTTTACATACAATACGGTGAAAGAGACAAGTTCGGTCAATGATCTCACCATGCTGGACTATGCGGAAGCGCAGGACGACACGACCGTGATATTCCATATGACCCGCCCCTTCTCTATCTGGGCTTACACCATGGCGATCGTGGGGATCATCCCGGAGCATGCGTATGACAGCGCCACGTACGGTTCCAATCCCATCGGTTCCGGGCGATATATCCTGAAGCAGTGGGACCGGAGGCAGCAGGTCATCCTGGAAGCAAACCCGGATTATTACGGGGAGGCGCCGAAGATGAAGCAGGTGACCATCCTTTTCATGGAGGAAGACGCCGCTTTCCTCGCTGCTCAGGCAGGACAGGTGGATGTGGCGTATACTTCCGCCACCTATTCCGATCAGGAGGTGGAAGGATACAGCCTGGCGGCGTATGAAAGTGTGGATAACCGGGGCTTCAACCTTCCGGCGGTATCAGCCGGAACAGATGAAGAAGGAAGGACCGTGGGAAATGATCTTACCTCAGACGTGCTGGTGCGCCGCGCGATCAACATCGGCGTGGACCGTCAGGAGATGATCGACAATGTGCTGAACGGATACGGAAGCCCTGCTTACAGTGTCTGCGACCAGCTCCCCTGGTACAACGAGGCGTCCGAGGTGGAGTATGATCCGGAAGGGGCGGCAGCCCTACTTGACCAGGCAGGATGGACCCTGGGAGAGGACGGCGTCCGGGAAAAGGACGGAGTGAAAGCGGAACTGAACCTGCTGTATGCTGTCGGTGATTCCGTTCGTCAGGCACTGACTGCAGATTTCGCCGCCCAGATGGAAGAACTGGGAATTTCCTGCACCATGGAAGGCGTGGGCTGGGATACCGCCTATGACCGAGCGCTCTCAGATCCTCTTCTCTGGGGATGGGGAGCCCACACCCCGATGGAACTGTATAATATCTATCATACGATAGAAGGGACGGATTCTGCGGAATATTCTCCCTACTCAAATCCGACGGTGGATGAGTATATGGACCGGGCGCTTGCGAGCAGCAGTCTGGAAGAGTCCTACGAGCTGTGGAAACTGGCTCAGTGGGACGGGACCACAGGCGTAACCCAGGAGGGGGATATCCCGTGGGTATGGCTGGTCAATATCGACCATCTTTACTGGGTGAGAGACGGGCTGCAGGTGGCGGACCAGAAGATCCATCCCCATGGGCACGGCTGGTCCCTGGTCAACAACGTAGACCAGTGGTCATGGACAGAAAGGAATGATGAACTTTGAAACACCGTCTTCAGTTTGCGGGGAAAAAACTGGTCCGGATGGCGCTGCTCCTGCTGGGAGTCAGTCTGGTCACATTTTTGCTGATGAGCGCCTCACCGCTCGATCCCCTTCAGACCAATGTGGGACAGGTGGCGCTGGGCTCTATGAGCCCGGAGCAGGTGGCGCGGCTGGAAACATACTGGGGAGTGGACACTCCGCCTCTACAGAGGTATCTGGGCTGGCTTGGGGATGTCCTCCACGGAGATCTCGGCACATCCCTGCTCTACCGGCAGCCTGTGCTTGAAGTGATCGGGCAGCGCCTCGCCAACTCCGTCCTGCTCCTTGCCGCAGCCTGGGTGATCTCCGGGACCCTGGGGCTCATCCTCGGCGTGGCTGCAGGGGCGTTCCGGGGAAAGCTGCCGGATAAACTGATCCGGGGATACTGTCTTCTCATTTCTTCTACCCCGGCATTCTGGCTGGCGATCCTCCTGCTCCTTGTCTTTTCTGTCTGGCTGGGCTGGCTCCCTGTCGGGCTTTCCGTTCCGGCGGGAATGTCGGCTGATGCGGTGACTCTTTCAGACCGGCTGCGGCATGCGGTCCTTCCGGCGCTGACCTTGAGCATCACCGGAGTGGCGAACATCGCCCTGCATACCAGGGAGAAGATGGTGGACGTCCTGGAGTCGGACTATGTCCTTTTTGCGCGCGCCAGAGGAGAATCAGAAGGCTCGATCATCCTGCGTCACGGGCTTCGGAATGTATCTCTTCCCGCCATCACGCTGCAGTTCGCCTCGGTCAGTGAGATCATCGGCGGTTCTGTCCTGGTAGAACAGGTATTTTCATACCCGGGACTGGGACAGGCGGCAGTGGATGCAGGGCTGGGCAGCGACCTTCCCCTTCTCCTGGGGATCACGGTGATCACCTCAGCCATTGTTTTCACGGGTAATCTGATCGCGGACCTGCTCTACGGCGTTGTGGACCCGAAGATAAGAAGGAGGGCAGCGCGGGGATGAGACATTTTGGAAATACACAGAAAATGCAGCCGGATGTGAGGAAGGGAAGACCGGACAGAAAGGCAGAGAACCCATACGGAAAGGAATCCAACCGGCGGAAGAGCACGCTCCTTTTTCTGGCTGCGGCAGTCCTGATCCTTGCGGCGGTGACGGCAGCAGGGATCCTGCTGGAGGGACGGGCGACAGAGACAGATTTCACCCGGACCAATCTGGCTCCGGGACCGGGACACCTGTTCGGGACGGACTGGATGGGACGGGACATGCTCGCCCGGACCCTTGCTGGACTGTCCCTGAGCATCCGCATCGGGGTCCTTACCGCGGCAGTGAGCGCAGTCATCGCACTTCTGGCGGGGACTGCAGCTGCGGTGCTGGGCAGGAAGGCGGATGCGGTGATCTCATGGTGTATCGACCTGGTGATGGGGATCCCGCATATCCTTCTTGTCATGCTGATCTCCATCGCCTGCGGCAGAGGGTTCACAGGCGTGGTGGCAGGCGTGGCGTTAAGCCACTGGTGTTCCCTTGCCAGAGTGATCCGCGGCGAGGTGATCCAGCTTCGCCAGGCGCCTTACATCCTTGTGGCGGAGAAGCTGGGCGTCTCAAAGTTTCAGAACGTGAGGCGCCATATGATCCCCCATCTTCTGCCCCAGTTCCTGACCGGGCTGATCCTGCTGTTTCCACATGCGATCCTGCATGAGGCGAGCGTGACATTTCTGGGGTTCGGACTTTCTTCGGAACAGCCGGCGATCGGTGTGATCCTGTCTGAGAGCATGCAGTACCTGACGACGGGCAGATGGTGGCTCGCCCTGTTCCCGGGGCTTGCTCTGGTACTGACCGTGATCCTGTTCGCGCTTCTGGGAGAAAGGATAAGGCTGCTTTTGGATCCGGCAAGTGTCCATGAATAGGAAGGATGCAGCCGTGGCTCTGCGGTCTTCTATTCGTGATCATGACATGGAAACCGGCAGGTACATATAGATAGAAGGATTCGGAGGTGGCAGAATTGGAACCGATATTAGAGATCAGGAATATGTCTGTATTTTTTACACAATATGAACGGGGGATCCGCAGACGGACCCTTCCGGTCATCCGGGATCTGTCCCTGTCGGTGGAAGCAGGACAGATCGTTGCCGTAGTGGGGGCGAGCGGATCCGGGAAAAGCCTCCTTGCACACGGGATCCTGGGGATCCTTCCATACAACAGCCATATGGAAGGGACGATCCGTTACGCGGGGGAGACGCTGACTCCCGGGCGCTCGAAAAAACTCCGGGGTAAGGAGATCGCGCTGATCCCCCAGGGGGTTACCTATCTGGATCCGCTGATGAAAGTGGGGGACCAGCTGCGAAAAGGAGACCGAAGCGAAAAAGCGCACAGCCGGATCCGCCGGGCGCTGGAACGATACGGGCTGGGGGCGGAGACGGAAGAGATGTATCCCTTTGAACTCTCCGGAGGGATGGCGCGCCGGGTGTTGATCGCATCCGCAGTGGCAGAGAACCCCAGGCTGATCATCGCGGATGAACCTACGCCGGGGCTGGATGCCCGGGCGGCAGAGCGGATCCTGGGGCACTTCCGGGAACTGGCGGACGAGGGGGCGGGAGTCCTCTTTATCACACATGACCTGGAGCTGGCGCTGACTGTTGCGGACCGGGTGGCGGTCTTTTATGCGGGGGAGACGATCGAGGAGGCTTCCGCGGAAGATTTTAAGGAACCGGACCGGCTTCGACACCCGTTTACAAAGGCTCTCTGGCGGGCAATGCCGGAACACGGTTTTGAATCGATTCCGGGAGCCCAGCCTTATCCTGGGGCAGTTCCTGCCGGATGCCCTTTTGCCGGACAGTGTCCGGACTGTCTTCCGGAGTGCAGAGAGGCCGGGGAGATCCGGCTCAGAGAATTCCGGGGCGGAAGGGTGAGATGCCTGCATCCGCACGGGGACTGGGAAAAGGAGGAATCAGTATGATCCTGGAGGCGAGAGACATCACCTTTTATTATCCCGGGAGACGGAAGACTCCTGTCATTGAACACTTCAGCATCACAGTGGGATCCGGGGAGAGAGTGGGGCTGAAAGCCCCGAGCGGCCGGGGAAAGACAACTCTCTGCCGGCTGCTGGCCGGATATGAGAAGCCTCAGAAGGGAGAGATACTTCTGGACGGCATGCCGCTGAGAGAACAGAAAGGCGCCTGTCCGGTACAGATGGTGTGGCAGCATCCGGAGACTGTGGTGGATCCGCTTCTCAGACTGAGAGATACCCTGGAAGAGGCGGGAAGGATCGATCCGGAACTGACGGAGAAACTTCATATTGAAGAAGGATGGATGGATCGGTTTCCGTCGGAACTCTCCGGCGGTGAACTGCAGAGGTTCTGTCTCGCCAGGGCTCTCAGGAAGGGGACAAGTTTTCTCCTCTGCGATGAGATCTCGGCCATGCTGGATCTTGTGACACAGGCACAGATCTGGGATTTCCTTCTGGCAGAGGCGGAGAAGAGGAACCTGGGGCTTCTTATCGTGAGCCATAACGAGGCGCTGATGGAGAGGCTGTGTACCAGAATCGTGGAACTTCCGTGAAAAATTCAGACAATGCTTTTAAAAGGTGCCGTGTACTTTTTCAAAAGTACACGGCACCTTTTGACCGCGCTGTCTGACAATTATAAAAAGTATATTAAATACTTGCATTTTGCTCTTATGTTGTGTTAGCATACCATATGCAGAAAGAAAAAAATTTCTTGTTTTGCAAACATTATTAATAATCAGAATTAAATACAAAAAAACTAAAAGACCCGGGAAACGGGTCTTTTAAGCTTTTGACGGAAACAAACGTCTGAATATGTCTGGGAAAGAGCGAATGATAAGATGATGAAGAGAACAGAGAAAAATTTATCGGGACAAACACTTACAGCCGGGATCGATATCGGTTCCACTACGACAAAGATCGTAGTTCTCGATCCGGAAGACGGAACCGTCATATATTCTGACTACAGGAGGCATCATGCCGACCAGGTAAAGAGCGTCATATACATAATGGAGCAGCTGGAGAAAGAATTTCCGGGTGCACAGTTCCGGTTCGGACTGACCGGATCCGGCTCGAAGCCGATCGCGGAGAAGCTGGACCTGCCGTTCGTCCAGGAAGTCGCGGCAAATGCCGCTGCGCTGAAGGACAGGTATGAATCTGTCGGCAGCGCGATCGAGCTTGGCGGCCAGGATGCGAAGATGATCTTCTTCCAGAAGAATCCCTCCACCGGCGCACTGGGAGTGGCGGATATGCGCATGAACGGAAGCTGCGCGGGCGGGACAGGCGCCTTTGTCGATGAGGTCGCCTCTGTACTGAAGATCCCGGTCCGGGAGTTTGACACGATGGCTTCGAAAGGAACCTGCGTTTACGATATCTCCGGGCGGTGTGGAGTGTATGCGAAGACAGATATCCAGCCGCTCCTGAACCAGGGAGTGGCGAAAGCAGATATCGCCCTGTCTGCTTTTCATGCCATCGCAAAACAGACGATCGGCGGTCTGGCGCAGGGGCTTGAGATCAGGAAGCCGGTTGCGTTTGAGGGCGGTCCTCTGACATTCAATCCCACACTGATCCGTGTGTTTGCGGAAAGACTGGAACTCGCAGAGGACGAGATCCTCATCCCGCCCCATCCGGAACTGATGGTAGCGATCGGAGCAGCAGTTTCCCTTGATGCCATGTTCGGGGAGAAGAGCCGGAAAGCCTCTCCGTCAGAACTTTTGGACCTGCTCCGCGGAGAAGATTTCAAAAATGCCGGCGGGTCAACAGGGGATGTGAAGCCGTTTTTCGCATCTCAGGAAGAAAAAGAAACATTCGAAAAGAGACATGCCATGCCTGCCATGAAATGGAGAGAGCCGAAGGCGGGAGAGGAAGTCTATGCATATCTGGGGATCGATTCCGGGAGCACGACGACAAAATTCGTGCTGATGGACGATCAGGAGGAGATCCTGTGGGCATTCTATGCGCCAAATGAAGGAGAACCTCTGTATGTGGCACGCCGCGCACTGATCGAGATGAGGGACCGCTACCGCAGGGCAGGGGCAAAACTGCATATCCTGGCAGCAGGGACGACAGGATATGGGGAAATGCTCTTTGCGAAAGCATTCCAGGCAGAATACCATACTGTGGAGACCGTGGCACATGCCCGGGCTGCCGGAAAATATGTGGAGGATGCCACATTCATCCTGGATATCGGCGGTCAGGATATGAAGGCGATGTGGCTGGACCGCGGCATCATCACGAATATCCTCGTCAATGAAGCGTGTTCCTCAGGCTGCGGATCCTTCCTCGAGAACTTTGCATCGTCTCTGAATATCTCTGCGGAAGATATCGCCGACGCGGCGTTTTCGTCGAAGCATCCGGCTGTTCTGGGAAGCCGCTGCACGGTATTTATGAACAGCAGCATTATCACAGAACAGAGAAACGGAAGACGCGCAGAGGATATCATGGCAGGACTGTGCCGATCCATCATAGAGAATGTGTTCACCAAGGTGATCCGCCTCTCTAACGTGGACTCACTCGGGGACAGGATCGTTGTCCAGGGTGGAACGTTTGCCAATGACGCTGTCCTTCGGGCGCTGGAGGAATATATCGGGAAAGAAGTGATCCGGGCGCCTTATCCCGGGCTGATGGGTGCGGTCGGGATCGCGCTGATCACCAGAGAACGGTATCAGAAAGACCCGGAGAGCCGGACGTTTATCGGACTGGATGAACTGGACGGATTCTCATACCGCCAGGAGGCGAACGCCCCCTGTCCGTTCTGTACAAACCATTGCAAGCGGACGATACTGACCTTCTCAAACGGAAATTCCTGGATCACCAATAACCGCTGCGAGCGGGGAGAGATACTGGGAGATCCCGGGGATTCAGAGGTCAGGAAGAAACTGAAGGACACGGTACAGAAAGCCAATTCTGTTCCGAACCTGTTCCGCGTCAGGGAGAAACTGCTGCTGAGGAAATATTCCCATCCGGAGCCCTCCTGCAAAAGGAATGTGACCATCGGGATCCCCCGCGTGCTCGCATTCTGGGAGACGATGCCGTTCTGGAGGACCTTCCTGCGGACGCTGGGATTTAGCGTGAAGATCTCAGATCCGAGTACCAGAAAGATTTACGAGAGCGGACTCTCCGCAGTGACGTCGGATACGGTCTGCTTCCCGGCAAAACTGGTACACGGACATCTCCGCAACCTGGCGGAGAAAGGAGTGGACCGGATCTTCATGCCGGCGGTCACGACCGTGCCATCGGAAAACACGGAGGAGACCAGCCAGTCCATGTGCGCTGTGGTCAAAGGATATCCGCTGGTCATCAAAAATTCCGACAATCCTGAGAGTATGTGGGGGATCCCTTTCGACGCCCCTCTTTTCCATTGGTATACATCAGAAGACCAGGAACGCCAGCTCACAGAATATATGGAAAAGACATTCCGGATCTCTGCGGAGGAGACAAAACAGGCGATACGGGCGGGAAACCAGGCTCAGGAACTGTTTCGGACGGATCTGAAGAAAAAGGGGGAAGAAGTCTTAAAGCAGGTGGAAACGTCCGGAAAATTTGCAGTGGTGCTCGCTTCCAGACCCTATCAGAATGACACCCTGGTCAACCACGAACTTCCGGAGATCTTTACAGGGATGGGGATCCCGGTCCTGACTGCAGATTCCCTTCCGGGTACCGAGGAAGAGGATCTGAGTATGAGCCGGCTGGATGTTGTGAACAATTTTCACGCGAGGATGCTTTCCTCTGCCATCATGGCGGCACAGAAAGACAGTCTGGAATATGTCCAGATCGTAAGTTTCGGCTGTGGGCATGACGCCTACCTTTCGGATGAGATCGTACGTCTGATGGGCGAGATATCAGGCAAAACCCCGCTGGTCCTGAAAGTGGATGAAAGCGATATCCAGGGACCGCTGCGCATTCGTGTCCGTTCTTTCCTGGAGACAGTCATCATGAGAAGAGAGCAGGGAAGGAAGCGGGAAGTACATGCCCTGCAGGATCCGTATCTGGTCAAATTTGAAAAAGCAGACCGAAAAACAAAGACGGTGCTGGTCCCAAACACATCTCATGCGTTCAGCCGTCTGATGGCTGCAGCATTTGCCACTCAGGGGATCCGTACGGTCCCCCTTGAACTGGGACGCGAAGAAGCGGTTAAGATGGGGAAACGTTATGTACATAATGATATCTGTTTCCCTGCTCAGATCGTGATCGGAGAGATCCTGGCGGCATTGGACAGCGGCAAATATGATACAGAGAATACAGCAGTCGCCATGGCAAAATATGTAGGCGACTGCCGTCTGACCCATTACAGTGCGCTCCTCAGGAAAGCACTGGACGACGCAGGTTATAAAAATGTCCCGATCCTGACAAATGATGATGTAGATCACCACAATATCCATCCCGGATTCCACATGAACATAGTGTCTTCCATGCGTATTGCATTCGGGCTCCCTATGATCGATGTGCTTGAGGAACTGCTCCGGAAGATACGTCCATATGAACTGGAAAAAGGTAGCGCAGACCGGGCTTTTGACCGCGCGATGGATGAAGTGATAAACGGACTTCAAAGATCCGGCATCCGGGGGGCAAAAAGCGGATTTAAGAAAGCGATAGAGATCATGAAAGAGATTCCATACGACAGATCAAAACGCAGGCCCCAGGTGCTGATCGTAGGAGAATACCTGCTTAATTTCCATCCGGGGGCGAATCATGATATTGAGAAATATCTTGAAAAAAATGGATTCGAGATCATTGAAGCAAGGATGACGGACGTGATACAGAAGACGTATTTTTACCAGGACAGCCAGATCAAGGAGTATCATTTAAACCGTCCGCTTGCAAAGAAGGTCTGGTTTCATACGGCAGACATGGCTTTTGACATGGCCCATGAGCTGACGGACCGGATCGCTGCGTCGCATCCGCTGTATGAGCGTGCAGGGAGGATCGAAGAGCTTGCTGAGAAGAGTGACCCGATCATTCCGCGTACTTTTGACGCAGGGGAGGGGATCCTGATTCCGGGAGAGATCCTGCACCATGCAGAGAAGGGATGCCGCACCTTTGTCATCCTGCAGCCATTTGGCTGCCTGCCGAACCACGTTGTGGGAAGAGGAATATCAAAGAAATTGAAGGAGAAATATCCGGATGCACAGATCCTTCCTCTGGACTATGACCCGGATGTCAGCTTTGCAAATATTGAGAACCGGCTCCAGATGCTGGTGATGAACATAAAAGGTGCCTGAAAACATGGACATAAAAGACATCTGAAAACTAACGCTTGACTTTGAAGTCTCAATGTGATATTTTTTTCAAAGTGTTAATATATCCATAACGGATTACCGCCGGGTAACGTCTTATTCATTCCGATAGGCCTTAGAAGGGATGATATAAGACGTTTTCTTTTGTTAAAAACAGATTTTAACCTGCTCCAGACAGCGGGAGCGTCCGGCGGGACTGTTTGACCACTGTGAATCAATGATACTGGAGGTTTGAGAGAAATGAAAGAATCATCATGTTTCAGGGAGTTCTTAAAATATTCCTCACTCAATGTACTGGGGATGATCGCACTGTCCTGCTACATCCTGGCGGATACGTTCTTTGTCTCCAAAGCGCTGGGGGCGAACGGACTTACGGCGCTGAACCTGGCGATCCCGGTCTATAATTTCATCAACGGGAGCGGGCTGATGATCGGGATGGGAGGCGGGACAAAATACGCCATTTCCAAAAGTCAGGGCAAGATGAAGCAGGCGAGCCAGGCGTTTACCAATGCGGCAGCGCTCACAGCCCTGATCGCTGCCTGCTTCTTCCTGCTGGGACTTTTTGCGTCCGCGCCCATCGCCAGGATGCTCGGAGCGGATGATACCGTTTTTGAGATGAGTCGGACATATCTGCAGGTGCTGCTTCTCTTTTCACCGATGTTCATGACCAACAACCTGCTGCTCTGCTTTATAAGAAATGACGGAGCGCCGCAGCTCTCCATGGCTGCGATGATCACGGGAAGCCTGTCAAATGTTGTACTTGATTACGTGTTCATGTTCCCGTTGGGAATGGGAATCTTCGGAGCGGTGCTGGCGACAGGGCTTGCGCCGGTGATCAGTATCCTTGTGCAGTCCCCGTATCTGCTCACGAAAAAGAACCAGTTCCATCTTGTGAGATGCAGACTCTCAGCCAGACTTTCCCTGGGGATCTTCTCCAGCGGGCTGCCTTCGCTGATCACGGAGGTCTCCTCCGGCATCGTCATCATCATATTTAACAGGATCATCCTTGGTCTGGATGGAAATACCGGGGTCGCGGCGTACGGCGTCATCGCAAACCTGTCACTGGTCGTGATCGCGATCTACACCGGTATCTCCCAGGGGATCCAGCCGATCCTGAGCAGCAATTACGGAAAAGGGATACGGGAGAATGTGCAGGCGATCCTAAGGTACGCGGCGACAACGGTCGTGATACTGTCCGCAGGAGTCTACCTCTGTATGTTTTTCGGAGCGGAGCCCATCACGGCAATATTCAACAGCGAGAAAAACCAGATCCTCCAGGAGATCGCCGAGGCCGGTCTTAAGATCTATTTTACCGGATGTGTGTTTGCCGGGCTGAATATCATACTCTCCGTATACTTTACCTCCACGGAGAGACCGCTTCCGGCACAGATCATTTCTGTCATGCGGGGATTTATCGTTATCATACCGATGTCTTTCCTGCTGTCCGCGATCGCGGGGCTTCCGGGTGTCTGGGCGTCGTTTCCGGCAACGGAGTTCCTTGTCAGCGTTGTAGGAGTGGGACTGTATGCAGTGATGAGGAAAAAAGAACTGAAAAATAAGAACGCATAATTTATAGAAGAAAAGAGAAAAAGAGAAGAAAGAGAAGAAACAGAAGAAATCGGAAGTGTGGGCTGTATTCCCTATGCTTCCGATTTCTTCTGTTTCTTTTGACAGATATCTGTGCAGACGCCGGGGCAGGTCCCGGCGGTATGCCGGCAGCAGCAACAAGGGATGGCTGTTCTGTATATCAGCGCCCGTTCAGCTGCCCCAGCGCCTGGAGAAGTTCCAGGTCATCCCGGTTCAGTTTCAGATTCGTTTCGTAGTGTTTCCCTTCGGGGGAAGTGACACTGATCTCGATGATCGTCCCTTCCTTCATGGCATCCCGGTTTACCGCGTCCAAAAAGAGGGGAAACTTCGGATGATCTCTCCGAAATGTATCCACCCTTTTTTTCATCTCCTGTAATCTGGCAAGCTGTGAAAAGTTCATGTTCATTCTATACCTCCGTTCTGCCGCGAGGGTGCGGCTCATATTTTGATCCAGATAATGATACTGGGGAAAGATGTTTCCCCTGTGATGTGTTTTCTGACTTACCTCAGATGCTATTATAGTACCAGGCGGCCGAAAAAGCCAGTTGGGGTGTGAACTAGAGTTATATTTTAGGTAAAAATACGTATTGCTATTGTGCGGACATTTGCCTATAATGAAGAAAAAGATATGCACGAGAAAGGAGAGTTGCTATTATGGCAAAGTCAGCGAATTTATATGCGAGAATAGAACCGGAGGTTAAAGAACAGGCTGAAAAGATCCTATCCACATTGGGGATTCCTGCGTCTAACGCTATCAATATGTTTTATAAACAAATTATCTTGCAGAGAGGGCTTCCATTTGAAGTGAAAATTCCAGACAGAACGCCAACAGACATAAGTACGCTGGGAACGGAAGAACTCCACGCAGAACTGGAGAAAGGATAAGCGGATATGAAAGCAGGGCAGGCCAAAGATGCAAAGACGGTTTTTGTTGATATCCGCAAAGATTATGGCTTATGATCTTTAAAATATGGAAGCTCAAAGGTGATAAATGCTTGCAAACTCTTGAATTTACAGGGCTTGCAAAAAATAAAGAACAAATTAGCACTCAAGGCTTGACGTGGCTAATAACTTCTGCTATATTGCTACTAGAACACGAAAACAAGTAGTGGTTAGCAAGGAGGGATGACCATGAATATCAATAAATTTACACAGAATTCGCTGCAGGCAGTCCAGAACTGTGAGAAGATCGCAGCGGACAACGGGAACCAGGAACTGGCGCAGGAGCATCTGCTCTACGCCCTTTTGACGCAGGACGACAGCCTGATCCTAAAGCTCCTTGAGAAAATGAGCATCCAGGGACAGCTTTTCATCGACAGGGTGGAGCAGGCGATCAGTAAACGTCCGAAGGTACAGGGCGGACAGGCGTATGTGGGACAGGACCTCAACAATGTCCTGATCCATGCCGAGGATGAGGCAAAGCAGATGGGAGACGAATATGTCTCTGTTGAACACATTTTCCTGGCACTGTTAAAATATGCCAGCCGTGAGATGAAACAGATCTTCCGTGAGTTCGGTATCAGCCGGGAAGGATTTCTCCAGGCACTGTCAACTGTCAGAGGAAACCAGAGAGTGACCAGCGACAACCCGGAGGCAACTTATGACACACTGAACAAATACGGGCAGGATCTGGTAGAGCGGGCGAGAGAGCAGAAGCTGGATCCGGTCATCGGGCGTGATGAGGAGATCCGCAATGTGATCCGTATCCTATCCCGTAAGACGAAGAACAATCCGGTCCTCATCGGAGAACCGGGCGTCGGTAAAACGGCGGTCGTGGAAGGGCTGGCTCAGCGGATCGTCAGCGGTGATGTACCGGAGGGACTGAAAGAGAAGACGATATTTTCCCTTGATATGGGAGCCCTTGTCGCCGGCGCAAAATACCGGGGCGAGTTTGAGGAGCGTCTGAAAGCGGTCCTGGAAGAAGTGAAGAACAGCGAAGGCCGGATCATCCTGTTCATCGATGAGCTGCATACCATTGTGGGAGCCGGAAAGACGGACGGTGCCATGGATGCGGGGAACATGCTGAAACCCATGCTGGCAAGGGGCGAACTGCACTGTATCGGCGCTACGACCCTTGACGAGTACCGCCAGTACATTGAGAAGGATGCGGCACTGGAGCGGCGGTTCCAGCCGGTCATGGTGGATGAGCCGACGGTGGAGGACGCGATCTCGATCCTGCGCGGCCTGAAGGAACGCTATGAAGTATTTCACGGCGTGAAGATCACGGACAGCGCCCTTGTGGCTGCAGCGACATTGTCTCACCGTTATATCTCCGACCGTTTCCTTCCGGATAAGGCCATCGACCTGGTGGATGAGGCGTGCGCCCTGATCAAGACCGAGCTGGATTCCATGCCCACAGAACTGGATGAGTTAAGACGGCGTGTGATGCAGCTTGAGATCGAGGAGGAGGCCCTCAAGAAAGAGGAGGACCGCTTAAGCCGTGAACGCCTGGAGCATCTTCAGGAAGAACTGGCAGGCCTGAAGGAAGAGTATGCGGGCAAGAAAGTTCAGTGGGAGAATGAGAAGACCTCTGTGGAACGCGTGCAGAAGATCCGCGAGGAGATCGAGCAGGTCAACAAGGACATCCAGAAGGCGCAGCGGGAATATGACCTGAACAAGGCTGCGGAACTCCAGTACGGCAGGCTGCCTCAGCTCCAGAAACAGCTGGAAGAAGAGGAAGAGAAAGTGAAGGAGAAAGATCTGTCCCTTGTCCATGAAGCTGTGACGGATGATGAGATCGCAAGGATCGTATCCCGCTGGACAGGGATCCCGGTCGCGAAACTCAATGAAAGCGAGCGGAGCAAGACGCTGCATCTGGCAGATGAACTGCACAAGCGTGTGATCGGGCAGGATGAAGGCGTGGAACTGGTCACAGAAGCGATCATCCGCTCCAAGGCGGGCATCAAGGACCCGTCAAAGCCGATCGGATCCTTCCTGTTCCTGGGACCTACCGGAGTCGGTAAGACAGAGCTTGCAAAGGCACTTGCCCAGAGCCTGTTTGATGATGAGAACAACATGGTGCGTATCGACATGAGTGAGTATATGGAGAAATACTCCGTGTCCCGTCTGATCGGAGCGCCTCCGGGATATGTGGGATATGACGAGGGCGGACAGCTCACCGAGGCGGTTCGGAGAAAACCATACTCAGTCGTACTCTTTGACGAGATCGAGAAAGCGCACCCGGATGTGTTCAACGTACTCCTTCAGGTCCTGGACGACGGACGTATCACGGATTCACAGGGACGGACCGTGGACTTTAAGAATACGATCCTGATCATGACATCCAACATCGGCGCAAACTATCTTCTCGAAGGGATCCAGGAGGACGGAACACTGGATGAGAGCTGTCAGGAGATGACCATGAATGAACTGAAAACACACTTCAGACCGGAGTTCCTGAACCGTCTCGACGAGATAATCATGTTCAAACCATTGACGAAAACGAATATTCATGCCATTATTGACTTACTGATAGCTGACGTCAACAAGCGTCTTGTGGAGAAAGAACTCCGTGTCGAACTCACTGACGCGGCAAAAGATTTTGTCGTGGAGGGCGGATATGAGCCGATGTACGGGGCAAGACCGCTGAAGAGATACCTTCAAAAAAATGTGGAGACTCTTGCCGCAAGGCTGATCCTCGCAGGAAATGTGGGGAGGGGAGACGCGATCCTGATCGACGTGGCAGACGGAAAGCTTCAGGCAACGGTCAAAGGACAGATCACTGCCGCAGGATAAGGCGGCATAAGTCCTGCAAAAAGGAGAATGCCCGATGGCATCGATTATTTTCCATATCGACGTAAATTCCGCATATCTTAGCTGGACAGCGGTAGAGCAACTGAAAAACGGCGCGGCAGTGGACCTGCGCGAGATACCGGCGATCATCGGCGGGGACCAGAAATCCCGCCATGGCGTCGTGCTCGCCAAGTCCCCTGCCGCGAAAAAATTCGGCATCCGCACGGGGGAACCTGTTGCGAATGCCTTTCGTAAGTGCCCGAATCTTGTGACTGCGCCCCCGGACCATAAGATGTACCGGGAGAAGAGCAGGCTGCTCATGGAATATCTTCGGACATTTACGAAAGAGATCGAACAGGTCAGTGTAGATGAATGCTATATGGACTTTACTACCATAGCTCATCGGTGGAACTCCCCCGTAGACGGCGCTCTGGAGATCAAGGACGGGATCAGGGAGAGGTTCGGTTTTACTGTCAATATCGGGATCTCCACCAATAAACTTTTAGCGAAGATGGCTTCGGATTTTGAAAAGCCGGACCGGGTCCACACTCTTTTCCCGGAAGAGATCAAAGAGAAGATGTGGCCTCTTCCCATCAGTGAACTGTATATGGCGGGACGCTCCAGTGCAGAGGTCTTGAAAAAGCTGGAGATCAACACCATCGGAGACCTCGCCCAGTCAGACCTGAAGCTGATCATGCTCCATCTGAAGAGTCATGGGAAGATGCTCTGGGAGTTTGCAAACGGGATCGGGACGGACCGGATCCAGGCGGAACCGGAGCAGGCAAAAGGAATCGGGAATTCCACCACCCTCTCCGAAGACGCTGAAACTTATGAAGACGCCAGACTGGTGTTCCGTGAACTTGCGGGCAGCGTGGGAAGGAGGCTTAAGAAAGCCGGACAGAAGGCAGGGATGGTAAGTATGGAGATCAAATACTATGATTTTCGGACCAGCTCGCACCAGACCCGGCTTGAGAGGCCATCAAATGATCCGGATATCCTCTTCGAGACCGCCTGTACTCTTTTCCGTGAGTCGTGGAGCGGCGAACCGGTGCGCCTTCTGGGGATCCGGACCTCAAAGCTGGTGGATGAGGCGGAACCGGAACAGCTCTCGATCTTTGATATCGAGATCCCGAAGGAGCCGGACGAGAAGCATAAGAAATTGAAAAAGGCACTGGATGAATTGAACAGCCGGTACGGCAGTGGAGCCGTTGTGAAGGCAAGTCTGATGAGACGGCCCGGAGCAGAAAAGCCAGAAAAATGAGTATGAGGGGAAAAACAGATGAGAGGAAAAAACTATAACCTGGAACTGGTGAGGATGATATCATTTCTTTTTGTCATTGTCATCCATATCACGAATTTTTACTGCAGGTCTTTCCGACAGATCACATTGCCGGATTATACGTTTTCTCTGCTGCTGGATGCAGCGGCGAGAGTAAGTGTTCCATGTTTCTTCATGATATCAGGGGCGCTGCTACTGGGGAGGGAAGAGCCTCTGGAAAAGCATGCAAAACGTCTCCTGCGGTTTCTTGCAGCCCTTATCTTCTGGAGTCTGCTATATTATGTCTGGAACATTTTTTACGACGGGAGGGATTATGACCTGAGGCAGATCTGGTATGTTCCTACCAAGGCACATCTCTGGTATCTCTACGCGATGATCCCAATCTATCTGGTACTGCCATTCTTCCAGGTCCTCTGCAGGAACATGACAATGAAGCTGGAAAAGGCATTTGTGATCCTGATCAGCGCGGCGGTGCTCATAAACTATCTTGCCGGTGTGGCAGGGGGGCAGCTCTATTATGACATCCCTGTCGTGGGCGACCGGGTTTACTTCTATTATGTTCTGATCGGATACTATCTGTTCAAATACAGAAAGCATATCCGGGTAAGCCAGAGAATGGCAGTGATCATCTCGGCAGTCAGCCTTCTGATTACTTTCGGCTCCTCTATGTGGTCTACTTTGTCCGGCAATACTCACAGTGATAAGATGCTGGCTTACAGCACACCATTTATGATCCTGAGCAGCGTTTCCTTTTTCCTGTTTATGATCAGGCTGAACGGGGCAAACTATACCCCATCCGAAAAAGTACGACGGGTGATCGATGCATTTGGAAAGGCTTCTTTTGGGATTTACCTGATCCATATCTTCTTCTTGGACATTTACAGGAAATTTGTGCCGGTGACAGCCCTCCCGGCGTGGGTCGCCGTCCCGGCGCTGACCGTGGTGATAGCCGGAATGTCCTTCGGATGTATCTGGCTGCTGCACCGGTTCAAATGGGGGAGGATGATCTCCTGATCATATGCTTTTATCTTCCAGGTCACATTTCCGGACGCTGTGTTCTGTTGAATACACCAACGATCAATACTGAAAAAGCTCAATGACATGACCTGGACATTGAACATCCAAAAATCGATCAGCCCCTCACAGTGACTGGTCCCGGGGATGAAAAAGAGGGGGATATGCCAGAAAATCCAGATGACTCCAACTAAAATGGAAGAAAGAATAAAGCCATATCTTTGATCCATCCCGGGCTGGAGTACATAGGTCCAGCCCGCCTCTTCCAAACCGCCGATAAAAAGATTACCCGGCAGGGAAAGGAAGAACATATAAAAGGGAAGTGCCATTTCCATGCGCCCTGATATCGCTATATGCATTCCAAAATACAGTACAAGACCGGCGAAGATGATGAAATAAACAAAACTTTTGTTTCTCGTCTCAAAAACTGTTTTCAGCCATTCACGAAACCCGGTTATCCGGCTGTTCTTCTTCAAAACGATATAGGAAGAAATAGAAGGAGATAAAATATAGATGGCAAAGGGGAGGTTCAGTGCAAACTGCCGGAATGAATGAACCAGACTGTAAACCCGATATCCAAATTGTCCGAAATTCCAATTATCAAACTCCATATTTTCCGAATGTTCATCAAGGATAAAGAGAGTAATACCGTGTGAATATATTATAACGAAGGAGTTTTTGGCGGACAAGAAAATTTATGATGATAAGAATGAACTTTTTTAAACAGTGCGGTACAACCAACCGATGCGGTCCTGACATTCCGCCGGATGAACCTGCCCTTTCTCTCTAATAATCTTACGTCAGATGGACCTGCCGCTTCTTTCTAATAATCTTACGTTAGGTGAACCTGCCGCTTCTATTCCAGGACCGTCCGTTTTGGATAAAGTAATCCCGCCGTGGGTGCCATATGAGCAAAACATCAAGTGAGAGCGTTCCGAAAAGCATTCGTTCCGGATGTTAGCAGGAGGCAGATGAAGTGCCATTGCACGAACATCTGCCTCCTGTGTTACATCCATTCGAATCTTTGAGGTAAAGCGGAACGGTTTTGCGATATGACACCCACGGCGGGATGGACTTTTATCTTAAATCAAAATATCAGTTCCAGAAATCCGTCTTGTCTTTCAGTCCGATGCTCTTTGCACGGAACTCCGGATCTTTTCCTTCTTTTTTCTGTTTCACATAATCCTTCATACACCGGATCGCCGGTCCGCCCAGAATGATGATGACGGGCAGGTTGATCAGCGCCATGAATCCCATCAGTACGTCCGCAGTGCTCCACACCAGGCCGAACTCCATGACCGAACCTGCCAGCACGATCAGTGAGGCGACGACGCGGAAGGCATTGAGGAGCGCTTTCCCCGGAGTGCGTCCGCACAGGTATTTCAGGCCCATCTCTGCATAGTAGAAGTTACCGATCAGAGTGGTGAACGCAAACAGGCAGAGCGCGATGGTGATAAAGACTGTCCCGAATCCACCCAGAGACTCTGACGCTGCTGCCTGTACCCAGGGCATTCCTTTCAGCTCGTCGCTGGGAGCTACGCCGGAGCAGAGGAGCATGAAAGAAGTGGCGGAACAGATCAGGATGGTGTCGATGAACACGGACAGCATCTGGACCAGTCCCTGTTTGACCGGATGAGATACCGCTGCGCTGGCCGCAGCGTTCGGCGCAGAACCGACACCCGCCTCGTTGGAGAAGAGTCCTCTCTTGATCCCGTTCATCACGCAGGAGCCTGTGAACCCGCCGAAGATCGCGCGGAAATCAAAGGCGTTTGTGAAGATATCTGAGAACATCTGCGGGATCAGGTTAAAATGCGTGACCACGATGAAGAGTGATACCGCCAGATAAAAGATCCCCATAAAGGGTACGAGGACTCCGGTGATCCTGGAAATCTGCTTGCTGCCGCCGAAGATGCAGACTGCAAATATCAGAGCAAGGATGATGCCTACGATCAACGGTGTGGAAGCCTCGTTGAAAAAGCTGTATGCCCGGAAAGAATCTGCAATGTTAAAGGAGGCGACAAGGTTGAACCCTCCCATATAGGTCAGGATAAGGAAGGCGGCGAAAAGAACACCGATCCAGTGCTTCTTCAGTGCGGCCTGGATATAGTATGCCGGTCCTCCGTAGGAACTGCCGTCCTCTGCGCGCCGTTTGTAGATCTGTGCCAGGGTACTCTCGATGAAGGCGGACGCGCTTCCCAGAAGAGCAGTCAGCCACATCCAGAATACAGCTCCCGGACCGCCCAGGCAGATCGCGGTGGAGATCCCGGCGATATTGCCGGTTCCCACGCGGGAGGCGGTGGATACCATCAGTGCCTGGAAAGAAGACAGACCGTTCTCGTCAGAACCGGGCTGTGCCACGACACGGATCGATTCCAGAAAAAGACGGAACTGTACAAAACGTGTCCTGATCGAAAAATAGATACCTGTCCCCAACAGCAGGATGATCAGGATGTAACTGTAGAGCAGATCGCTCAGTGTGTTGATAAAATCTGTGAACAATATAAAATCCTCTCTTTCCTCTTTTTTGTTTTGTTGTTTCGGAGTATTTTTGCAGATGTCTGAACCGCAGTCCGTACCGGACCGCGGCATTCCTGATGATGTGATTTCCTGATACAGTCGCTTCCATATCATAGCGTAAACTGCGGTCCTTGTCCAGAAAAATTGTAATTTTTGCAACTCGGGAGAGATTGTGGTATTCTATAACACAGGTAAATAATAAGTATAGAATATCCAGATCAGGAGGAATGTAACCGTGAGATTAGATAAATTATTGGAACGTCTTGAATACGAAGTTGTACAGGGCAGCGACCAGACCGAGGTGACGACTCTTGTCAACGATTCGAGAAAGGTGGAGAAAGGATCTGTTTTCGTCTGCATCAGCGGTGCGGTCTCTGACGGACACAGGTTCGCGCCGGACGTGGCGGAGAAAGGAGCGGCAGCCCTGGTGGTAGAGAAGGAGATTGACGTCCCGGCGGATGTGACCGTGATCCGTGTGCCGGATACCCGATATGCGCTGGCGCTCATGTCTGCGGCATATTTCGGATACCCGGCGGAGAAACTCAAGATCATCGGGATCACAGGTACAAAGGGAAAGACCACAACGACTTATATGATCAGGTCCATCCTCGAGGGCGTGGGACATAAAGTCGGACTGATCGGAACCATCGAGGCGATCATAGGAGACAGGAAGATCCCGGCGGCCAACACGACTCCGGAATCCTTTACGATCCACCAGTATTTTGCGGAGATGGTAAAAGAAGGGTGCGACAGTGTGGTCATGGAAGTGTCCTCCCAGGGACTGATGCTCCACAGGACGGCAGGTATCCCCTTCGAGATCGGTATTTTTACCAATCTGGGGCATGACCATATCGGACCCAACGAACATAAAGATTTTGACGACTATAAGCGGTGCAAAGGACTTCTGTTCAAACAGTGCAGGCTGGGGATCGCGAACGTGGACGACAAATATTTTGAGGATGTCTTCAAAGGTTCCACCTGCCGGATCGAGACCTTTGGGTTCTCGGAGAAAGCGGACCTCCGTGCGGAGGATGTCCGGCTGGTGTCCAGACCGGGCTACCTGGGCGTTGCCTACCATGTGGCGGGGCTGATGGACTTCGACGTGGAGATCGACATCCCGGGTACATTCAGCGTTTACAATTCGCTGACTGCCATCGCTGTGTGCCGCCATTTCCAGGTGCCGGTGGATAAGATCAAAGAGGCGTTAAAACAGGCAAAGGTCAAAGGGCGCATCGAGATGATCAAGGTGTCTGATGAGTTTACCCTGATGATCGACTACGCGCACAATGCGATGAGCCTGGAGAGCCTGCTGACGACACTGAAAGAATACCATCCGAAGCGTCTTGTCTGCCTGTTCGGGTGCGGAGGCAACCGGTCCAAAGACAGAAGATATGAGATGGGAGAGGTCTCAGGGCGCCTTGCGGATCTGACCATCATCACATCCGACAACCCCAGGTTTGAGGAGCCTCAGGCGATCATTGACGATATCAAGACCGGGATCGGAAAGACAGACGGAAAATATGTGGAGATCTGTGACCGGAAGGAAGCGATCAAGTACGCCATCGCCCATGGAGAGCCGGGGGATGTCATCGTGCTCGCCGGAAAAGGGCATGAGGACTACCAGGAGATCAAAGGGGTGAAGTATCCCATGGATGAGCGCGTCCTGATCGCGGAAGTGCTGGAAGAACTGAAAGCAGAACAGCAGGACATGAGAATGGTGTGAGCGTGTGTTTGCGGATATAATCATAGACATTAAACATGAAAAACTGGATAAAATATTTCAGTACAGGATCCCGGAGAGGCTTTTAGAAGAACTGGAGATCGGGATGGAAGTGCTGGTGCCGTTCGGAAAAGGAAACCGGAGGACAAAAGGTTATGTGATCGGGATCTCCGAGACCTGTGACTATGACCTTTCAAAGGTCAAAGAGATCGAGGATATTTCCCGGGAGGGCGTGGAGATCGAGGCGAAGCTTGTCGCCCTCGCAGCGTGGATGAAAGAAAATTACGGCGGGACCATGATCCAGGCGCTCAAAACGGTCCTTCCCATCAAACAGAAGGAAAATGCCAGGATGAAACGCCGCCTGTGCCTGATCCTCTCCGAGGAGGAGGGAAAGCGGAAACTTGAGTTCTATCTGGAAAAGAACCAGAAGGCACGCGCCAGGCTGATGGCGGCGCTGCTGGATGATAAAGTTCTGGACTATGAGCTCGTGACGAAGAAGCTGAACATCACGCTGCCGGTGATCCGGGCTCTGGAGGAGCAGGGCGTCCTCGAGATCCGGGAGGAGCAGGTCTACCGCAATCCTGTGAAACAGGCGGAGCGGTCCGGGAAAAAGATCATCTTTACAGAGGAACAGATGTCTGCCATCCGGCGTTTCCGGCAAGACTATGAAAAGGGAATAAGAAATACCTATCTGCTGTACGGCGTGACAGGAAGCGGCAAGACCGAGGTCTATATGGAGATGATCCGGGCTGTGGTCGATATGGGGAAGCAGGCGATCGTCCTGATCCCGGAGATCGCACTGACCTACCAGACTGTGATGCGTTTTTACCGGAACTTCGGGGACCGGGTCTCTATCATGAACTCCCGGCTCTCCCCGGGAGAACGGTATGACCAGATGATGCGGGCAAAGAACGGAGAGGTGGATGTGATGATCGGTCCGCGTTCCGCTCTGTTTACCCCGTTTCCAGACCTGGGGCTGATCGTGATCGACGAGGAGCATGAGCCCACATACAAGAGCGAGCAGACGCCCCGGTATCACGCCAGGGAGACGGCAGTGAGACGGGCGCAGATGGAGGGGGCCGGTGTCGTCCTGGGCAGCGCTACGCCATCCCTTGAGGCGATGTACCGGGCGAAGAAAGGGGAATATGTCCTGCTGGAGATGAAGAACCGTTCCCGGATGCAGAGGCTTGCCGACGTGCATACAGTGGATCTGCGGGAGGAGCTCCGTGAGGGAAACCGTTCGATCTTAAGCAGGAAACTGCAGGGACTGATGGAGGAGAGGCTTGGGAGGAAGGAGCAGATTATGCTGTTCCTGAACCGGAGAGGCTACTCCGGGTTCGTCTCCTGCCGGGAGTGCGGGCATGTGGTAAAATGCCCCCACTGCAGCGTCTCTCTCTCGGTCCACCGGGACGGAACGATGCGGTGCCATTACTGCGGGTACGCGCAGCCGAGGGTGACGGTGTGCCCTGAATGCGGTTCCCGCCATGTCGGAGAATTCCGCGCCGGGACCCAGCAGATCGAGGATATCGTCAAAGAACGTTTCCCGGGAGCGAGAGTCCTGCGCATGGACATGGACACCACCAGGCAGAAAGATTCCTATGAAAAGATCCTCTCGGCGTTTGTGGGTGAGGAGGCGGATATCCTTGTGGGGACACAGATGATCGTGAAAGGGCATGATTTCCCGAATGTGACCCTGGTGGGAGTGCTGGCGGCGGATATGTCCCTTTATACGGACGATTACCGTTCCGGGGAGCGGACCTTCCAGCTCCTGACCCAGGCGGTGGGCAGGGCAGGGCGGGGGGACCGCCACGGTGAGGCGGTGATCCAGACCTACAGCCCGGAACACTATGCGGTGGTCACGGCGGCGGCACAGGATTACGAGGCGTTTTATGAGCAGGAGATCAGCTACAGGGACCTGATGGGGTATCCGCCTGTGGAACATCTGCTCGCGGTGCTCGTATCCTGTGAGGATGAGGGACTCCTTGACAAAGGGTGCCGTTATCTGAGAGAATATGCTCTCCGGGTGATCGGGCACGGACGGGGGAGCGCGGACCGGCGGACGGATCCGGACGGACGGGAGTCCATGCTGCGGTCCGGGCAGGAAAAAGCAGAGATCATCGGTCCGGCAAGCCCGGGGATCGATAAAGTGAAGGATATCTACCGGCGCGTCCTCTACATAAAAGCGCCGGAATATGATACACTTACAGGGATCAAGGACAGACTGGAGAAATATATCGAGATCAATTCAGGATTTGACAAAATGAGGATCCAGTTTGATTTTGACCCAATGGGAATATAAATACAGCGAAGCGGCGGCAGGAGATCTGCTTCGCCGGAAGAAAGTGCAGAAGGAGATATAAGTATGGCAATCAGACAGATAAGAGAGATCGGAGACGAGATACTGACAAAGAAGTGTAAAGAAGTGCCGAAGATGACGCTTCGGACAAAAATCCTGATCGGGGATATGCTGGAGACGATGTATGACAAGAACGGCGTCGGGCTGGCGGCTCCTCAGGTAGGAGTCCTCAAACAGATCGTGGTCATTGACGTGGGAGAAGGTCCTATCGTGCTGATCAATCCGGAGATCATCGAGACATCCGGCGAGCAGACAGGGGAAGAGGGATGCCTGAGCGTCCCTGGAAAATGGGGCTATGTGACCCGTCCGGACCATGTGAAGGTGCGTGCCCTGAACCAGGACATGGAACCTTTCGAGATGGAGGGAGAGGGCCTTCTGGCGAGAGCGTTCTGCCATGAGATCGATCATCTCTTCGGGCAGCTCTATGTGGATAAAACGGAGGATGGTCTCCACGATGTGTCATATGAGGAACCGGAGGATGAGGATGACCTGGAAGAAACGGAGGAATAGCCGATGAAGATCATATTTATGGGAACGCCGGACTTCTCTGTGGGGACCCTGGAAGCACTGGTGGATGCAGGGCATGATGTTTGCCTTGCAGTGACGCAGCCGGATAAGCCGAAGGGAAGGGGCAAGGAGATGCAGCCTACTCCGGTCAAGGAGGCGGCAGAGCGGCATGGGATCCCGGTCTATCAGCCAAAGAAGATCAGAGATCCACAGTGTGTCGAAGAACTGAAGAAATATCAGGCGGATGTGATGGTCGTTATCGCTTTCGGGCAGATCCTTCCGAGAGCGATCCTGGAACTGACGCCATACGGGTGTATCAATGTCCATGCGTCACTCCTCCCGAAATACCGCGGTGCAGCGCCGATCCAGTGGTCGATCATCGAGGGGGAGACGGTGACCGGCGTGACTACCATGCAGATGGATGAAGGGCTGGACACCGGCGACATGATCATGAAGACAGAGGTCCCCATTGCGGAGGACGAGACCGGGGGAACCCTTCATGATAAGCTTTCAGATGCCGGCGCGAAGCTGTGCGTTGAGACGCTGAAAGCGATCGAAGACGGAACGGCGTCGTTTGAGAAGCAGGGAGAGAGCCCGACTGCCTATGCCAGGATGCTGGATAAAAAGCTGGGGAATATCGACTGGAATGAGCCCGCCGCGCGCATTGAGCGCCTGGTGCGGGGGCTGGCTCCCTGGCCCAGTGCCTATACCCACTGGAACGGGAAAGTGGTGAAGATCTGGCGGGCAAAGGCAGAGAGCAGCCGGTCTGAAGGAAAAGAGAACGGGGCTCCAAAGGCAGAGCCGGGGACAGTCCGTTCTGTAGCGAAAGACCATTTTGCAGTACAGACAGGAGACGGGATCCTGAAAGTCTACGAACTTCAGATTCCGGGAAAGAAAAGGATGGAGACGGGTGCGTTCCTGAGGGGGTATGCGCTGGAAGAAGGGACTGTGTTCACACGGGAATGATATATGAGTTCTAGCAGAAAGCATGTCCGCTTGGCTCGCTGCCCGCGGGGATAAAACGCGGCGGGAGCTTCCGTGGCAGTCCGGGCGCAGGCATCAAACAATTCAGGAGGATGATACTATGCCCATGTTTTATTACTATTTTGACCCGACGTATTCACTGGTACTGATCGGCGTACTGATCTGTCTGCTCGCCTCGGCGAGAGTGAACAGCGTGTTCACCAGATATTCACGGATGCGCAGCCGCTCATGTGTGACCGGGAAGGAGGCGGCGGAGCGTATCCTCAGGATGAACGGAATCTATGATGTGCGTGTGATCCATATCCCGGGGAACCTGACAGATCACTACAACCCGGGGAAGAAGACTCTGGGGCTTTCCGATACGGTGTATAATTCCTCGTCGGTGGCGGCCATCGGCGTAGCTGCGCACGAGTGCGGGCACGCGGTCCAGCATTCTGTGGGATATGCTCCGCTGTCGATCCGGGGAGCCCTGGTGCCTGTGGCAAACTTCGGGTCCGCCATATCCTGGCCGCTGATCCTGATCGGGCTTCTGATGAACGGGGAGATGTCATCCCTGCTGATCAACCTGGGGATCCTGCTGTTTTCCGCAGCGGTCCTGTTCCAGATCGTGACTCTGCCGGTAGAGTTCAATGCTTCGGGGCGGGCGGTAAAGGTGCTGGAATCTTCCGGGATGCTCTATCCGGACGAGGTGGGAGCTGTGAAGAAAGTGCTGCGCGCTGCGGCGCTCACTTATGTGGCCAGCGCGGCATCTGCGATCCTGCAGCTTTTGCGGCTCATGATCATAGGAGGACGGAGAAACAACAATGAGTAAATCGATAAATGAGAGGGAGATCGTCCTGGCGGTCCTCATGGAAGTGACAGAGAATGGGGCGTACAGCCACCGGATCCTCCGGGACGTGCTCGCCAAATACCAGTATCTCGATAAAAGAGAGCGTTCCTTCATCACCAGGGTGACGGAAGGAACGCTGGAGCATATGATCGAGATCGACTATATTCTGGATCAGTTTTCCAAAGTTAAAGTAAAAAAGATGAAGCCGGTCATCCGCAATATTTTAAGGAGCGGAGTGTACCAGCTCAAATATATGGACACTGTGCCGGACCATGCCGTGTGCAGTGAGGCGGTAAAACTGGCGGTGAGAAAAGGATTTTCCGGACTTCGGGGATATGTGAACGGCGTCCTCCGCAGCGTGGCGAGGGGACTGGACAGTGTGGAATATCCGTCAGAGGGGCTGGCGGCCCTGTCAGTGAGATATTCCTGCCCCGAGTGGATATTGAAACTGTGGCAGCAGGAGTATGAGCCGGATGTGATCGAAGCTATGCTGAGAGATTTTCAGGAGGAAAAGCCCCTGACGATCCGGTGCTGTCAGAACAGGATCGCGCCGGAGGGACTGAAAAAACGTCTGGAACAGGAAGGGGTCACGGTCACAGCCCATCCTTATCTGCCCTATGCTTTCTTTATATCAGGGTATGACTATCTGGAGGGGCTTGAGAGCTTCCAGGAAGGCTTGTTTGCAGTACAGGACGTCAGTTCTATGCTGGTGGGCGAGATCGCAGACCCGAAAGAGGGAGCATATGTGATCGACGTCTGTGCCGCACCCGGCGGGAAGAGCCTCCATGTTGCAGAACGCTTAAGCGGGACGGGACATGTGGAGGCACGGGACCTGACTGAGTACAAGGCAGACCTGATCCGGGAGAATATCGGGCGTTCCGGTCTGGAAAACATTGAGGCAAAAGTACAGGATGCCACAGTTTTTGACGATGATTCTGAAGGAAAAGCGGATCTTGTGATCGCGGATCTTCCCTGCTCGGGACTGGGCGTCCTTGGCAGGAAGACAGACTTGAAATACAAAGCATCACCCGAGGGGACGGAGAGCCTGGTCCGTCTCCAGAGAGAGATCCTGGACTGCGTACACCGTTATGTGAAGCCGGGAGGGACTCTGATCTATAGTACCTGTACGGTGGACCAGGCGGAAAATATGGGAAACCTGTACTGGTTCCTGGAGGAACATTCGGAGTTCAGGCTGGATGATATAAAAGGGCGGCTCTGCCCGGAACTCCGGGAAGACGTCCGGGACGGGGGCTGTATCCAGCTTCTGCCCGGGATACATAAATGTGACGGATTCTTTCTGGCGCGGCTGGTGCGTTCAGAGTGAGAAGGAAGAGCAGGACATGAAAAAAGATATTCGTTCTATGACATTTGATGAATTGAAAAAGGAAATGCAGGAGATTGGGGAGAAGCCGTTCCGCGCGAAACAGATCTATGAGTGGCTTCATGTGAAACTGTCAGACAGTTTTGATGAGATGACCAACCTGTCCAAAACACTTCGGGAGCGCCTGGCAGACGCATATGAGATCCTGCCGGTGCAGATGGAAGAACGGCAGGTCTCAAAGCTGGACGGGACAAACAAGTTCCTGTTCCGGCTTTTTGACGGGAACATGGTGGAGAGCGTCCTGATGAAGTATAAGCATGGGAATTCGGTCTGCATTTCTTCACAGGCGGGATGCCGCATGGGGTGTGCCTTCTGCGCTTCTACCATCGGCGGGCTCCAGAGGAACCTGACGGCGTCAGAGATGCTGGGGCAGGTCTACCAGATCCAGAAGATCACCGGGGAGCGGGTGTCCAACGTGGTGGTCATGGGAACGGGAGAGCCTTTGGACAACTATGATAATTTCCTCCGTTTTGTCCGTCTCCTGACAGATGAGAACGGTCTGAACATCAGCCAGAGAAATGTGACGGTATCTACCTGCGGCATCGTTCCGGGGATCCGAAAGCTGGCGGAAGAAAAACTGCAGATCACGCTGGCGCTCTCACTCCATGGATCGACCCAGGAGAAGCGCAGAAAACTAATGCCGGTGGCGAATAAATATGAACTTTCCGAAGTTCTTTCCGCCTGTGACGGATATTTCGAAAAAACAGGGCGCAGGGTGACGTTTGAGTACAGCCTGGTCCATGGCGTGAATGATACGGAGGAGGACATCAGGGAACTGACAGCGATCTTAAGGCCACGGAAATGCCATCTGAACCTGATCCCGGTGAACCCGGTGAGAGAACGTGATTTTGTCCGTCCGAGCCGGGAAAATGCCCTGAATTTCAAAAATAAACTTGAAAAAAGCGGAATTAATGTTACTATAAGAAGGGAAATGGGCTCTGATATCGATGGAGCCTGCGGTCAGCTGAGACGCCGCTATGTGAAAAACGGTATATAAGGAGAAGACTATGAGGACATTTTCAATTACAGATGTAGGAATGGTACGACAGGTGAATCAGGATTATGTCTTTGCGACCGACAGGCCGCTTGGTATCCTGCGCAATCTGTTCGTGGTAGCTGACGGCATGGGAGGACACCAGGCCGGAGACTACGCTTCAAAATATACTGTGGAAGTCCTTCAAAGAGAGCTGAAACTCAGCGAGGGAGAGGACGTGGAGCGGGTGCTCGTGGGCGCGATCAAGACGGCGAACCGCGAGATCATCAAAGAGGCGTCCAGGGATGCCCATCTCAAGGGGATGGGAACGACCGTGGTGGCAGCGACCATCATCAACCAGATGATGTATTTCGCAAATGTGGGTGACAGCCGTCTGTATCTGATCAATCAGGGGATACAGCAGCTCACCAAAGACCACTCTCTGGTAGAAGAGATGGTCCGGCTCGGAGGGATCAAGCCGGAGGAGGCGAAGCATCATCCGGATAAGAATATCATCACAAGGGCGATCGGCGCAAAAGCCGACGTGGATGTGGATTTTTATGAGCACCGTCTGAAGCGGGGAGACATCATTCTGATGTGCACAGACGGTCTGAGCAATATGGTGGAGGATGAAGAACTCTTCCATATCGTGCAGGGAGGAAGAGACATCGTTGAGGCCGGTCAGGCGCTGGTCGAGGCGGCAAAAGAGAACGGCGGCACCGACAACATCGGAGTTGTGCTGGTAGAACCGTTCGCGGATGAGGTGAGTGTATTATGATCAAAGAAGGAGTTTTTTTAGGGAAAAGGTATGAGATACTGGGCCGCATCGGTTCCGGCGGGATGGCGGATGTCTATAAAGGCAAAGACCACAAGCTGAATCGCTATGTGGCGATCAAAGTACTGAAGAGCGATTATCGTTCCGACGAGGTGTTTATCCAGAAATTTGTCAGCGAAGCGCAGGCTGCTGCCGGGCTGATGCACCCCAATGTGGTAAACGTGTACGACGTGGGACAGGACCGGGGACTTTACTATATGGTAATGGAACTGGTAGAAGGGATCACTCTGAAGGATTACATCGAAAAGAAAGGAAAGCTTTCGGCAAAGGAGACTATCAGCATCTCGATACAGATGGTGACGGGGATCCAGGCGGCGCACAACAGGCATATCATCCATCGGGATATCAAGCCGCAGAATATCATTATCTCCAAGGAAGGGAAAGTTAAAGTAACAGATTTCGGGATCGCCCGCGCGACCACATCGACGCAGACCATCAGTGCAAGTGTGATGGGATCGGTACATTATACCTCTCCGGAACAGGCGAGGGGCGGTCATGTGGACGAGCGCAGCGACATTTATTCAGCCGGTATCACCATGTATGAGATGATCACCGGCCATGTTCCGTTTGACGGGGATTCTACGGTGACCGTGGCGCTCAAGCATCTTCAGGAGGAAATCGTGTCACCCTCAAAGGAAGTGCCGGACATCCCGTACAGCCTGGAATGCATCATCCTGAAATGTACCCAGAAGAGCCAGGAGAAACGTTACAGCAGCTGCGAAGAACTTCTTCTTGACCTGAAACGTTCTCTGGTGGACCCGGACGGTGATTTTGTCCTGGCGGGAGGAGCTGCCGCGGCAGCCGGTGCCGACCGTACTGTTGTCATGTCAACGGAGGAACTGGACCGGATCCAGAATGAACAGTACAGCTCGGATGATGATTACGACGATGAGTATGACGATGATTACGATGACGAAGACGACTACGATGATGATTACGATGACGAAGACGACTATGATGATGAGTCAGACGATCTTGATGACCGCAGGAGAAAGAAGGATGTAAATCCGGACACGAAAAAGATCATGAGGATCCTTATGATCGTTGCGGCGGTGATCATCGCCTTCCTGATCATGTTCCTTGTGGGAAGTGCGGTCGGTATCTTCAGCGGACCGGGACTCGCTACATCGACGGAAGAAGAGCAGGTAGAGGTCCCTGATCTGCGCGGGATGACGGAAGACGAGGCGAAGGAAGAACTTAATGGCCTTGGACTCGGCATCAAGGTGGAGAGCGAGAGAGTTGCTTCCAATGAGTATGCCGAGGGAGAAGTTGTCAGCCAGGATCCGGCGTCCGGAGAGAAGGTGGACGCTCATACAACTGTCCATGTGACGCTGAGCAGCGGCGAGGAGGCGCAGACTACTACTGTGCCGAATGTGGTCGGTAAAGAAGAGGCAGACGCGGAACAGATGCTCGCGGATGCGAATCTCAAGGTTGCAAAGGATTCAGACTACAGTGATGATGTTGAGGAAGGATATGTGATCTCCTGCGATCCCGGCGTGGGTCAGGAGGTAGACGAGGAGAGCACAGTCAAGCTCGTTATCAGCCTTGGCTCCAAACCGGCGGAAGTGCCGTCCATAGAAGGGATGAGCCAGTCAGATGCAGAGGCTGCGCTTTCTAATGCCGGACTGAGCGGAAGCGCTACGGAGGAGTACAGCGACAGCGTGGAGGCAGGTTATGTTATCTCCCAGGGGACAGCGGCAGGAAAGAAGGTTTCTAAAGGGACGACCATCAGCTATACGGTCAGCAAAGGACCTGAGATAAAAGTGGTAAGTGTACCGAACGTGGTCGGAATGGACCGGAATACGGCGGAGAAGACACTTCAGCAGGCAGGACTCACCGCTTCCTTTGCGGGAGAGGAATACAACGAAGCACCGGCCGGACAGGTATTTTATCAGTCCAGCAGTTCGGGGACCCAGGTAGAAGAAGGCACGACGGTTGAGTTCTGGGTCAGCCTTGGGCCTGAGCCGGCTTCCGAGCCGGAACCGCCGGTCGAGGATACTTCGGGAGAAGGTCAGGAGGGCACAGATACCTCCGGTGACGGAACAGATACAACGATACAGCAGTGACAGGCGGTATGATGCAGGGAAAAATCGTAAAAGGAATTGCCGGATTCTACTACGTTCATGTAGCAGGATCCGGTGTTTATGAGTGTAAGGCAAAAGGAGTTTTCAGAAAAGAAAATATAAAACCTCTTGTGGGAGACGATGTGGAGATCGAGGTGCTGGATGAAAAAGATATGGAAGGCAGTATCACGAAGATCCTGCCGAGAAAGAACGATCTGATCCGCCCTGCGGTGGCAAATATTGACCAGGCGCTCGTGGTCTTTGCCGTGACGCAGCCGGACCCGCATTTTAATCTTCTGGACAGATTCCTTGTCATGATGGAGAGAAAAGAGATCCCCACCGTACTTTGTTTTAATAAGACAGATATCGCGGAGGAGCCTTTGATCACTGAACTGGAACAGATCTACAGAGGATGCGGGTATCCGGTCCTTTTTACCAGTGCCAGAGAAGAGGAGAATATCGGGAAACTCAAAGATCTTCTGAAGGGAAAGACAACGGCGATCGCGGGACCGTCCGGGGTGGGCAAGTCTTCCCTGATCAATCTCCTTCAGTCCGAAGTGAAGATGGAGACAGGGAGCATCAGCCGGAAGATCGCCAGGGGAAAACATACGACCAGACATTCCGAGCTGCTCGTCCTGGGGGAAGATTCCTATATCATGGATACTCCGGGATTTAGTTCGCTGTATGTAAATGATTTTGAAAAAGAGGAATTGAAGTATTGTTTTCCGGAGTTTGCGCCTTACGAAGGGCGTTGCCGTTTCAATGGATGCGACCACATCCATGAGCCGGGATGTGCGGTGAAGGCGGCAGTGGAAGACGGGAAGATACACAGAGTGCGGTATGAGGACTATACGGAGATGTACCGTGAACTGAAGGAAAGGAAAAGGTATTAGTTTATGAAAATGATTTTGGCGCCATCCATACTCTCCGCAGATTTTAAGATCCTTGGGGAACAGCTGCGGATCACGGAGGAGGCAGGGGCTCAGTATATCCACTTTGATGTGATGGATGGAATGTTCGTGCCCAGTATCTCGTTTGGGATGCCGGTGCTCTCTTCTATAAAAGGAGCGACAGGACAGGTGATGGACGTACATCTGATGGTGACGGAACCGGAACGTTATGTCGAAGAGTTTGCCAGGTGTGGTGCAGATTCAGTCACAGTCCATCTGGAGGCATGTGAGGATCCCGGGAAAGCGCTGGACATGATCCACAGCTGCGGTGTAAAGGCCGGGATATCCATCAAACCGAAGACGCCGGTGGAGAAGCTGATCCCGTATCTGGATCAGGCTGAACTGTTCCTTATCATGTCCGTGGAGCCGGGATTCGGCGGTCAGGCATTTATCCCGGAGTCGCTGGAAAGGATCCGGCACCTGAGGGAACTTCTGGATGAGAGAGGACTTGGAGCGGACATCGAAGTGGACGGAGGCATCTATCAGTCAAACGTGGCGGAAGTGCTGGAAGCGGGAGCGAATATCATCGTATCGGGATCGGGAGTATTTAAAGGGGATATCAGAAAAAATACTGAGGATTTCATGGAGATTTTGAGGAGATATGAGTAAGCGTACAGTGATCGTGAGCGGCGGGATACTGGAAGAAGATTTCGCCCTCCCTATTTTAAAAAGCGAAGATACAGAGTTCATCATCGGCGTGGATAGAGGGCTTGTGTTTCTCTATGAGCATGGGATCAAGCCCGATTATATCGTGGGTGATTTTGACAGCACCCCCGGCGAGATCGTAACTTACTACCGCGAAGAGACAAAGGTGCCGATCCGGGAGTTTAACCCGGTGAAAGACGCATCTGACACAGAGATTGCGCTGCGCCTGTGCATCGGGCTGAACAGACACGAGATCTGGATCCTTGGAGGGACCGGCAAGCGTGTGGACCATCTGTGGGCAAACGTACAGTGCCTTAAGATCGCCCTTGACGCAGGGGCGGATGCACGTATCATAGACAGTCATAATCAGATCAGGCTTCTGGATCACGGGATCACGCTCAAAAAGGAAGAGGCGTTCGGTCCATACTTTTCCGTGTTTCCGCTGGAGATCCCTGTGGATGACTTTAATATCAGAGGCGCGAAATATCCGCTGAAGAACCACATCCTGAAGCCCTATGACAGCCTCTGCGTGAGCAATGAATATAAAGAAGACACTGTGGAGATCGAGTTCTCTTTCGGTATCGTCATACTGATGGAGACGAAAGACTGAACAGAGATACGCCGGCAGAAAGGATGCCGTAGAATAAGGATGCCGTAGAACATTGAAGACAAAGGAGATTTGAGTATATATGAAACTGGGAATCGTAGGTTTACCAAACGTAGGAAAAAGTACATTGTTTAACTCCCTGACAAAAGCGGGAGCGGAGTCTGCAAACTATCCGTTCTGTACTATTGACCCGAACGTGGGTGTCGTGACGGTGCCGGATAAGAGACTGGACGTTCTGGGAGAGATGTACCATACAAAGAAGATCATCCCGGCGGTGATCGAGTTCGTGGATATCGCAGGACTGGTCAAGGGAGCCTCCAAAGGCGAAGGTCTGGGCAACCAGTTCCTTGCAAATATCCGTGAAGTGGACGCTATCGTCCACGTTGTCAGATGCTTTGAGAATACGAATATCGTCCATGTGGACGGAAGCATCGATCCGATGAGGGATATCGAGACGATCAATCTGGAGCTGATCTTCTCAGATCTGGAAGTCCTTGAGAGAAGGATGTCAAAGACGGTCAAGCTTTCCCGCAATGACAAGACAGCTGCGAAAGAACTGGCATTCCAGGAACGGCTGAAAGCGCACCTGGAAGAAAATAAACTGGCAAAGACTTTTAAGACGGATGACGAGGATGAACAGGCATGGCTTGCCGAGTACAACCTCCTCACCGCAAAACCCGTGATCTTCGCGGCGAACGTTTCCGAGGATGACCTTGCAGATGACGGAGCATCTAATGAAGGCGTAAAGGCAGTCCGCGAGTATGCAAAAGAAGAGGAGTGTGAAGTCTTCGTGGTCTGCGCGGAGATAGAGGAGGAGATCTCCCAGCTGGATGACGACGAGAAGACAATGTTCCTGGAAGACCTGGGGCTTAAGGAATCCGGGCTTGAGAAACTGATCCGGGCAAGTTATCATCTGCTCGGCCTCATCAGTTACCTGACAGCAGGAGAGCCGGAGGTCCGCGCCTGGACGATCAAGCGGGGGACAAAGGCGCCTCAGGCAGCCGGAAAGATACATTCCGATTTTGAGAGGGGGTTCATCCGCGCCGAGGTGGTGAGCTATGACGACCTGATCGCCTGCGGCTCTCACAACGCTGCGAAAGAGAAGGGACTGATCCGCCTGGAAGGAAAGGACTACGTCGTGCAGGACGGCGATATCATGCTGTTCCGCTTCAATGTATAGAGTATGAGACGGAGCGGGGACCGTGTTGTTCCGGTTTCGCATCTGAAGGATGAGAAAGGAACGGTGAGGGGAAGTATTAACAAGGGGGTACAGATATGCATTATGATATCAGTTTTCCGCATCTTGGGATCTATCTGGACCATGTAGGAAAGAGTATCAGTATTTTCGGTTTCGAGATCGCCTATTACGGGATCATCATCGGCTGCGCGATCCTGATCGGTTTTCTGATCGCCACTTCGGAGGCGAAGAGGACGAGGCAGAATCCGGAAGATTATCTTGATATGGGGATCATCGGCGTCATCGCCGGGATCGTGGGGGCAAGGGTCTATTATGTCATATTCTCGTGGGATATGTATAAGGACAACCTGCTCCATATCTTTAACCTCCGGGAAGGCGGGCTTGCCATATACGGAGGCGTCATCGGTGCTGTGCTGGCCGTGTTTATTCTGGCAAAGGTAAAGCATCTTTCGCCCTTCCAGATTCTGGATACTGTTGCGATGGCTATCCTGAACGGGCAGATGCTGGGAAGATGGGGGAATTTCTTCAACAGGGAAGCGTTCGGAGAGTACACGGACAGTCTCTTTGCCATGCGCCTGCCGCTGGATGCGGTGCGCTCCGGTGATGTAACGGAGAGGATGAGACAGCATATCGAACGGATCGACGGTGTCAGCTATATCCAGGTGCATCCCACGTTCCTCTATGAGTCTCTGTGGTGCTGTGTGCTCCTGATCATCCTTGCGCTGTACAGGAAACACAAGAAATACGAAGGGGAACGGTTCCTTCTGTATATCTTCGGATATGGGCTTGGCAGAGTCTGGATCGAAGGCTTGAGGACAGACCAGCTGCTGCTCCCGGGAATCGGTCTTCCGGTATCCCAGCTCCTTGCGGGATGCGTTGTGATCTTTGCTGGGGCGGCACTCCTCTATCTGAGGAAGAACCATAAGCGCATGCCGCTCCTGAAAGTCCAGAAGCAGTACGAACCCATGCCGGATAAGATCGTGGGCAGCAAGCCGCCGAAGAAGAAAGACAAGATATTCAAATTCAGGGACAAATGAGTCCGGTTTCAAAGGAAGATGGAACCAGACCGCGAAGCGGTATGAACGCGTCATAGATGCGTCAGATAAAGGATAAGTGACGGAAGATGGAAAAACGGAAGAAAAAGAACAGAGTCCCACTGATCCTGGCGATCCTGGTATGCCTGATCCTGGTCGCGGGGATCACAGCAGCGTGTGTCATGTACCTGAACCTGGAGAACGAGTCAGAGACGAAGGAAAGCAGGCAGCTGGTTGATGTTGAGACACTCCAGGAGCAGACTGATGCCCGGGAAGGGTCACAGAATGGATCAGATACGGGGGAAGAGTCAGAACAGTCAGACCAGACGGCTCAGGCAGATCCCAGACAGGTGGATGCGACAGTAAATGAGATCGCTGAGAGGTGGAACCAGTCCAGCAGCTTTATCAGGAGTGCGGACTGTGTTCAGTATTCGGACGATACCAGGACAGATTACTGTGACAAAGATGGAAATGCGGTCCGGTTTGTCCAGGAGACCGAGGGGGCGACATACACCTATCTCTACGGTGATGGAGAAGAACTTATATATATCTATGTGAGGGACAGCGAAGGGCAGACCTTACACTATTTCTACCAGGACGGCAGCTTGATCTGCTACCGCAGCGGAATGGGCAGGAATTATGCGCCGTTCGAGGAAGAAGTTCAGAACAACTCCGAACAGTATTATCAGAACGGGGTAAACCTTCTTGCAGACCGGCTGAAAGACCGGGAAGAGAAGGATGAAGATAAGGATGATGAGAAAAAGGGCGGGTCTGACCTTGCAGAGGAGAATCCGGGAGATTACATCATCCCGGAGAGCAGCAAGAGGCTCCTGACCGAGGAAGACCTGGAAGGGCTTTCGTCGGAACAGCTGAGGCTTGCCAGAAATGAGATCTTCGCAAGGCACGGGAGGATCTTCGGCAGCTCGGACCTGCAGGAGTACTTTGAATCCAAGTCCTGGTATAAAGGAACTGCGGATTCAGATGAATTCCAGGACAGTTCCCTCTCGGAGATCGAGAGCAAAAATGTGGAGTTTATCCTGGCACATGAATAAATGCGATCGATATTGAAAGGGCAGAAAAGAAAACTGCTGAATAAAAAGCGTCGGAGACCCGGCGCTTTTTCTATGGCTTCTGTCCTTAGAACCCGGAGGAAATTGAAAAACCGAAGCCAGTGGGTTATACTGTCAGATAAGAGGGAGATATATGACGACTGTGCGGAAAAATTTGGAGGAGCGAACGGGGTGTCTTTATGAAATTGGCAGAGCAGCGGGAAAGAATACGGATGGGAATCGGAATAGAAAATTTCAGAGAGATGCGGGAAAGTGGAAACTATTACGTGGACAAGACCAGAATGATCGCAGAATATCTGGAGGCTGGGGACAAGGTGACTTTGCTCATGCGCCCCAGACGTTTTGGAAAGACTCTCAATATGTCTATGCTGGCGGAGTTTTTTGATATCACAAAAGATTCGTCGGATATCTTTGAGGGAACGGAGATCATGGGGACGAAGTGGGTATCTGAGATGAACCGCTATCCGGTCATCAGTCTGTCTTTTGGAAATGCAAGAGGAGACAGCGAAGATTTCCTTTTCAGTTTTCTGGCATTAGAAGTACGAAAAGAGTATATGCGGTATGAATTTCTGTGGGAGGAGAAAAAAGTACCGGAGAATATGAGCAGAGCGTTGAGCGAGATCTATGAGTCTCTGTGGAACAGGAAAACGCCGGACAGGAACCTTTATCTTACGAAGTCACTGACGGAGCTGTGTACAGCGCTGGAATGGTATTACGGGAAGAAGGTAAAGGTCTTTATCGATGAATACGATACGCCTTTTATCCAGGCGATGGTTGGGGGGTTTTACGGGAAAGTTCGCCCTGTCCT
>DWXK01000047.1 GCA_019119205.1 Candidatus Mediterraneibacter intestinavium | reverse complement strand
GTCGTCACTCTCAAACACAAGTCCGATCCTTGCGTTTGTCGCAAAGAACAGGGATTTCTCCAGATAATCGGACGCTTTCCTGCACTCCACATTTTCGTATTCTTCAAATCTGCTGATGCATCTGCAGCAGCTCGGCTTCGTATCGTCATAAAAAATGATCAGTTTTTCCATAAAATATTACGCCTCCTGTTCGATCTGCACTACAGTTCTTCCTTCTCTTCCATCACGCTCAGATATGCCGGACGTATGATCTTATCCATATCGATCAGTTCCTCGATGCGGTGTGCGCTCCAGCCCGCAATCCTTGCCACGGCAAACAGAGGAGTATAAAGCTCCTGGGGGATTCCCAGCATGTCATAGACGAACCCGCTGTAGAAGTCCACATTCGGGCTGACGCCTTTATATATGTGACGTTTCTCCGCTATGATCTCGGGCGCCAGCTTCTCGATTGCCCCGTATAGCCTCATATCCTTCTCTCTGCCCTTTGCCGCCGCCAGTTTCTCCACATAGTACTTCAGCACTCTCTCCCTCGGGTCTGATACAGAATAGACGGCATGCCCCATCCCGTAGATCAGTCCTTTCCGGTCGAAGGCTTCTTTGTTCAGGATCTTCCCAAGATAGTTTTTCAGTTCGTCCATATCGTCCCAGTCGGACACATTTTCGCGGATATCCTGCATCATCTCCATTACCTTGATGTTCGCCCCGCCGTGTTTCGGTCCTTTCAGAGAAGACATTGCCGCCGTAATGGCGGAATAGGTATCCGAACCGGACGAAGTCACCACACGTGTCGTAAAGGTGGAGTTATTCCCGCCGCCGTGTTCCATGTGGAGGATCAGGGCGACGTCCAGCACTTTCGCCTCCAGTTCGGTATAGGACTCATCCGGACGGAGCAGCTTCAGGAAATTCTCCGCCGTGGACAGCGCCGGATCCGGGCGGTGGATATACATGCTTCCGTTATTCTCATAATGGTTATACGCATGATAGCCGTATACCGCGAGCAGAGGGAACTCCGCGATGAGTTGGACCGCCTGGCGTATATTGTCCTCCAGCGAATTGGACGATGCCCTTTTATCATAGGAAGCAAGCGTCAGGATGCTCCTTGTCATGGTGTTCATGACGTCCTTTGTGGGCGCCTTCATGATCACATCTCTTGTAAAATTTTGAGGCAGTTCCCGCGCCTCCCCCAGGATCCGAGAGAATTCCTCTGCTTCCTTTTCATCCGGATATTTGCCGAACAGGAGCAGATACGCGATCTTTTCAAAGCCGAACTCTCCGCTTTTTATAGAACGGATCAGTGTATGGATATTATATCCCCGATACCACAGTTCTCCGTCGCAGGGTTCTTTCTTTCCATCCTTTTCCTTAAAGGAAACGATCTTGGAGATCCGGGTCAGCCCGGTCAGTACTCCTTTTCCGTTCTTATCGCGCAGACCGCAGTTCACCCCGTATTTTTCGTACATTTCCCTGGGTATCCAGTCGCTTGAGACGCAGAGATCCTGCTTTTTCTGTGCGTATGAATTTAATCTGTCCTGATCCATTCTGATTTCTCCTTTCTTTGTTATATCTATAAATATTTTATTTTTAAACGATTTATGTGGAAATACAGGTGCCCCGGAAGCACACTCCGTGGCACCTGTCTCAAAGAGGGTCTTCTATAAAACTTTCTCTATATTACGTGTCATCTTCTGAGCGACAGTCGCGAGCACCTGCTGTTCCTCCTCTGTCACTCCCTCAAGAACGATCTCCTTGATCTTTTTCGAGATTCTCTCAATCTTGCTAATGGCATCCGATGCATTCTCGGTCAGATAATTGTGCGTACACCTTCTGTCCTCCAGATCCTGCTCCATCCTGACATAGCCCTTCTTCTGAAGCCGGCTTAACGACTGCGAGATATGCCCTCTGGTAAACATGTTCAGCCTCATGATATCCTTGGACGTGTTGTGAGCGCCTGCGTGCTTCAGATAAAGCAGAATCTGTACATCGATCTTGTACAGACCGTACTCGGTCTCAAGGGGCTGCATCTCCTTCTCCATCAATCTCCTGAACTGCATTCCGTACAGCAGCGTATCCAGTGAATAATTCATCTTTCGCCTCGCAAAATAAATTTAATTTTAAAATATTTATAATTAAATATTAGCGCTGTGCGAATATTTTGTCAAGAGGGATTTTCCTGTCCCTGCAGACTTTTCTGTAAAACAAAAAAAGACCTCCGATCAGGTTTCCGAAAGTCTTTTTCCTGTCTGTTATATTACCAGCATCTTCTGTACCACGGCGATCCGTACACATCCGCGATTTTCACCACGTCCCCGGTCTGAGGCGCGTGGATCATCTGCCCGTTTCCTATGTAGATCCCGACATGTCCGCTGTAGCAGACGATATCGCCCGGCTGGGGATCGCTGACCGCCACGCCGCTTCCGCCCTGAGCCGCGGAGGTTCTTGGAAGTGAGATCCCTGCCACTGCGTGACAATACTGTACCAGACCGGAACAGTCGAGTCCCACGCCCGGCGTTGTCCCGCCGTAAACGTAAGGCACTCCAAGCTGGCTGTACGCCGCATTTACGATCGCCTGGGCCACAGAAGTATCTCCACTGGATGTCCCGGAAGATGAGCCGCCCGAGGAACTGTCATCTGACGAGCTGCTGTCATTGGATGAGCCGCCTCCGGACGAACTGTTCCCGCCGGATGATCCGCTGTCTGAAGATCCGCTTCCGCCGGATGATGTGCCGCCCGAACTTTCTGCTGTACTTTGACCGTCTTCCGCTGCGGACGTTCCATCTGAACTGCTGTCAGAATCCGCAGCCGCCTCTGCTGCCTCGCGCTGCGCCGCTTCCTGTGCCGCTGCCTCTGCTGCCGCCTGGATCTGCTCGTCAAAGTTTTCTATTTCCGATCTCTTTGCCTCAAGTTCTGCATTGACGCTCTCTTCCTCTGCCTGGTATTCTGCCTGCTGCTCTTCCAGATTCGCCTGCTCTGTCTCCAGAGTCTGCTTCAGGTCTTCGATTTCCTGCTGCGTTTCCTTCAGTTCCTCCAGCTTCTGCCGGTCATAAGAATGAATGCTGCTGGCGTATTCCGCCTTATTGATAAAATCCGTAAAATTTTCCGCCGTCAGAAGGGATTCCCAGGCATCGGACTGTCCGTCCTCATACATATACTTGATACGGATCTTCATATCCTCGTACTGCTGTTCTGCCTTTGCCTCCGCATCTTCCAGATCCGCCTGGGCCTGTGTGATCTTCTCTCCGGTAGCGATCAGTTCCTCCTCCATCTCAGCCACTTTATTGAGCAGTTCTGTGAGCTGGGCCTGGAGATCCTCCGCCTCGCTTTCTGCTTCTGACTTCTGCTTCTTAAGTTCATCTTCCGAGGGAGCCGCCGTGACCGTGGTCACTGCCATACAGGCCAGCAGCAGCGCCGCTGTTAATGTACTTTTCTTTCTTGTTCGTCTTCTGCTCGTTCTCATTTTTCACCTTCTTTTGATCTTTTATGCTATCAGGACCCGCCCGCGAATCCTGTCGCGGGATCCGGATCAGCTTTCGCTGACAAAACACATCTCCGGACCCCTGGTCAACTCCTGAAAAGTATAACACGGGATTTTGAAATTTCGGGGAAATTCACCATATCTTCATAAATCTTTCACAAATTCCGCCAGAATCTTCCTCCTCTCTTTCCGGGCGCACTTACAGTTCATACTTCACCGCTATCCTCCGGAAAAGACATACAGGTTTTAAATTTCTTTTGCAGAATTTTCACATTTATATCACAAAATGTTACCAATAAATTATATGGAGGATACGACTATGGATGATGCGAAAGGGCCCCTTCTGGCAATGTGTCTTTTCTTTCTCTTCGGCAGTACCGTGCTCGGGAGCTGCACTGCAGACACTTCTGACGATCCCGTTGCTCAGGAAAATGCAGACAACAACATTGTCACGCTGAACACAGAGCAGGATATGGACGTCGTCTATACCACAGACTATCAGACCGAGATCGCTCTGACTCTCCAGGATTATAAAGATAACAATATCTATACGCTGGAAGATCCTCTGATGGTCGCAAACCCGTACGGAACGAATACGACCGGGCTGTACGTCTATTTCACAACAGATACTCCGGTCAAGATATCCTATACGGTATCCGCAGAAGGATACAGCGATTTCAGCAGAGAACTGTACGGCGAATACTCTACTGAACATGAATACCTTCTGATCGGCATGATCCCCGACACCGTAAATACGATCACGCTTACCGCTGTTGATGACGAGGGAAACACAGTCGGTACAAAGGAGATCGAATATCACACCTCTCCCCTCCTGGGCAGCACGAAGAACGTCCAGCTTGAGGTCACAAAAGGGGAGAGCAGCGCGGAGCTTTCCGACGGACTGTACACCATGCTCGGCAACCGGACAGAAGAAGACAACGAGCAGACAGACTATATCCTGCTCTATGATAACAACGGAACACTCCGATCCGAGATCCCGATCAAAAGCTACCGGGCGTGCAATATCCTTTTTGACGATTCCCATATGTATTACAGCACCTCTGCAGACGAGATCGCCGTGATGGACAACACAGGTCAGATCCTGACCGTCTACAGTATGGGGGACTATCAGCTTCACCACGACTATATCTTCGGTTCGGAAAACGATCTTCTCGTCCTGGCTTCCCAGGAGAACGCCGAAACAGAGGAGGACCGGATCCTCAGTGTGGATCTCGACGACGGGACCGTCACAGAACTGATCGACCTTGCCGATCTTTTCGGCGACTACCTGGACAGCCTGTCATCGGATGAGCCTCTGGACTGGATGCACATCAACTCTATCCGCCTGATCGGCGAGGACAGCATCATCATCAGCTCCAGAGAGACCTCGACGATCATCAAGATCGATGATATCTACGGCGATCCCGTTGTCGACTATATGATCGGTTCCGTGCAGTTCTGGGAAGAGAGCGGATACGACAGCCTTCTCCTTGAACAGGTCGGGGACTTTTCCCTGCAGGCAGGGCAGCACTGCGTAGAATATGAGACGTCCGACGAGCTGGAAGACGGACAGTATTATCTCTATTTCTATAATAACAATAACACAGTCTGCGACACACGGGGCTATGACTATTCATCCGATGATTCCTACTCCGGTACATACAGCGGCACCGAGGGCGAAGAATCCTACTATTACAAATACCTTGTCGATGAGAACGAGCGCACGTTTGAACTTATAGAACAGATCCCCGTCACCTACTCAGGATATGTCAGCTCGGTCCAGCAGACCGGGAATAATCTCCTGATCGACAGCGGGAACGCTTTCACCGCCGTCGAACTGGACGAAAACAATACCCCGGTCCAGACGCTTGCCGGAACCGGGGATACGTGGTGGTACAGAGTATTTAAATATGATTACAGCGGATTCTGGTTTGAGTAAGCTCAGTCTCCGGAGATCGCCGCTCCCAGTTCCGCCGCCTCCCCGGTGATCACCTCTCCGGCCGTATCCCGGTCGAACCATATCTTTGCGATATCCCTTCCGATCTCCGCCGCGTAGGACGAGCTGTATCCATAAGCGATGCGCACCGCGACGGCGATCTCCGGGGAATCGGAAGGTGCATATCCCACGAAGAGAGCGTGATCCGGATGGAGGCTGCTCTGTTGTGCCGTCCCGGTCTTTCCCGCCATGGAGAAATCGATCCCCTCAAAGGTGGAGGAAGACGAGACCATCTGTTCCATCCCCTCCTGCACCAGATCCCATGTATCTTCGCTCACCTCTTCCATTGTCCTGACTGTCTCCGTCTCATTCTCGCTGATCACGGTGCCATCTGCATATGTGATCCGGTCCACAAGAGTAAGGGAATTTACATTTCCTCTGTTCGCCACCGCGGACACATAACGTGCGAGCTGGCTGACCGTATAGTTGTTCGTCCCCTGCCCGATGGCAGACTGGACCGCATACTCATCTGAGATTTCCGGCTCTGCCTCCGGGATCTCCACCCCGGATTTCTCACCCAGTCCGAAAAGTTCCGCATATTCTGCAAGGACCGCGATTCCCTGATCGCTGTCATACGTTCCTTCCGAATCCTGTCCCAGACGGTATCCCACTTCATAGAAAAAGTCGTTGCAGGACACCTCCAGCGCACCCACCACGTTCAGGGATCCGTGGGCTCCGGGATAGATCCAGCAGTTTGGGGACGGCGTCACCTTTGTAAAGCTTCCGCTGCAGCTGATCCAGCTTCCTGCCTCGATCACCCCTTCCGTCAGCCCGGCGACCGCGGACACCATCTTGTAGGTGGAACCCGGTGCGGTCTTCTCCTGGGTCGCCCTGTTATAGAAGATATTGTTCATCCCGTTCACAAACTGGTTATAATATTCCGTATCCATCTCATCTGCAAGGCGGCTGCTGTCGTAGCCCGGATAGGATACGCAGGCCAGCACTTCCCCGGTATCCGGGTCCGTGACGACCGCCCCGGCGGAACAGGGTTCCAGGGCGAGCTGACCGGGCGTGATATCCAGATTTTCAATCCGGTCACAGAGCCAGGAATAGGCGCTCACCGTTCCGGAACGCAGCCCGTTATAAAGATCCTCATCCATCTCCAGCGCTCCCTGCTCATAGGCGATCGCGCAGATCTGCGCGCCGGTCACCGCACCGGAGCGGATCAGATTCTTATAGACCAGCTTGTCAAAGCCGCTGGCTCCACTTATCTGCTCCTCAATGTAATTCAAGACCGCTTCATAAATCTCCCCGGATGTAGAATAATTTTCTCCTTCCAGTCCGGATGTATCGACCCAGTTCTGCGAGATGGCATAATCCAGATATTCCGAGAGGCTGATGCTCCCCTCCTGATTCCAGGCGAGATATGTTTCATCCTGCGTATCGACCGCGTCACTATCCATGATCCCGGCGTCGCCCGACAGGATATTTTCTGATATATAGTCCATATAGGACTGCATCTCCTCCGACAGCTCACTGTACGCAGAAGCGCCCTCATCTTCTAGTTCCTCCATGATCCCGCTCACCGCCGTCTCTTTTCCGCTCTCAAAGACCGTAAGGACCTCCTTTTCCGCATCTCCCGCATCGTCGTCTCCAAATTCCGTGTAATCGATAATGTAGTTTCCTATGAAGGAATAATAGGCATCTCCCACCGGGATCATGATCTCGCTGCTGTCCTCCGCCGTCGAAGCATCGTAATCAAGCACATTTTCCAGTTTTGACAGGATGATCCCCGCCAGCTTCTCCTCGATGAGCTGATAGGTATATTTCTGGATGTCTCTGTCAATAGTCAGATACACGTCGTTTCCCGCCTCCGGCTCTGTCGTGCTGACAGTCTCAGTCACATTACCCATGTTATCCACATAGAATGTAGTCTCTCCCTTTGTGCCCCGGAGGACGTCCTCATATGCCTCTTCCAGCCCCGTCTTTCCGACGATGTCCGTCATGGAATATTCTTCCCGTTCTTCTTCATCAAGCGCGTCATATTCTTCCAGAGAGATCTGCCCTGTATATCCCAGTATGGATGAAAAATATTCTGCATCCGTGTATGTGCGCGCCGTATCCTCTTTGATATCCACTCCTGTGAGCACATCGGAATTCTCCATGATCGCGGCGACGGTCTCCTCGCTCACATCCACGGCGATATCTGTTGACACATACTGCTGGTAGCTGTTCAGATGGAGGGCATAGCGCATATTGATCATCTTCAGGATGTGCTCTGGTTCGATGTTCTCTTCATCCAATCCATATCCGTAAGCTTCGTCTGTACACAAGTAATGGATGATCTCCTCCGCCGTCTGGTTTTTTTGCTCCGCGGTCAGGTCGTCCGCCGACGCACAGCCGTACACATCGGCGACAAAACGCAGCCGCTGTGTCTCGCTGGTCTGGTCAAACTGATAATTTCCTTCCGGATCCAGAGAGATCCCGAAGGTATCGATCACAGAATCTCCGTTCTTCTCCACGATCTCAAGGACCTGTTCCAGGATTCCGTTGATCTCTTCATTTTTCTCGGAAACCGACAGATCGGAATCCGTCATATCCTGGATCGTGACCGTGTTTACCAGCCGGTTATATGCCAGAAGGTTTCCGTTCCGGTCATAGATATTCCCACGCGCCGCTTCTGTCTTTTCCGTCTTCCTGATCTGAAGTTCGTATTCTTCCACATATTCCTCCCCTCTTATGATCTGCAGATAAAACAGGCGGCAGATCAGGATCGACGAGGTCAGGCTGAATACGATCAGGAGGACCGTCAGTCTGGAACTGCCAAGTCTTACTGCAGCTCCTTTGACTTTCTTCAGGGTGTTTTGTATCTGGTATATAAAAGTTCTCATCTAGGTCATCCTCTCCGAAAGTCACTCTTCCTGCATCAGTTCCATGAATTTCTCCCCGGTGATCGTCTCTTCTTTAAAGAGATATTCCGCCAGTTTATGCAGTTTTGCCATATTCTCAGACAAGAGCTTCACAGATCGCTCCTGCGCCACCTGAGAAAAGGCCGCTCCTGATTCGTACAGCCGGTCTACCAGTCTCAGATCAGACATCCGGACTGTATAATAATATTTCTCCTGTTCTCCCATGAGCTGCTCCAGAATATTCGAGATCCCGGCAGCAGCTCCCGATGCCTGTACTCCCGGCGCGTTTATCTGTTCGGATTCTTCTGACTCTTCCCCAGGTTCATCCTCCCGGAGCGTAAAATAGATAACAGAACTTTCCACCTGGACCCGGTCTACATTTTATCCTCGAGCTGGCTTAAAAATTCGTCATAAGAGACCTCTTCCGCCTCTGAACCGGAAAAGAACATTCTCGCCAGGGAGTAGTTGATACAGATCAGAGCGATCAGTCCTGCCGCACACAGGATAATGATCTTCTTTTTTTTCATCATACACCTCCGCCACAATATTCAAATGTCCTGATTTTAGCCGATAAACATAAACTGAATCTAAACGGCTGCTGATACAGTCCACATCCGGTTACTGGACAGAACAGCCCCGTAATCACTTCCCTGTGCAGAAATAAAGCAGCAGATTCAGGATCACATGCAGGATCCCTCCGACTCCGGCGACGGCACAGATCCACATCTGTCCCGGAGTACCCGTCACCGCAATACTGAGCACAGCGCCGCCTATGGCTGCCGCGCCACCGGTAAGCAGCGCCCCGCATCCTGCCAGCACTGCCAGTTTTCTTTTTGACATCCCCATGCTTCTCAGGATCTCGTTTGTTCCCGCCCGCCTCATTCTCAAAAGATAAGTAAGGATCCCGATCAGTACTGTCAGTATCGCCGAAAGGATCACCGCAGTTTTTATCCCTCCCGCCATAACAGCCGATGATACCCCCGCGATCATCAGCGACCATGCCGCAGCATCCAGGATCATCTCCCGTTTGTTTCCCCACATGTATGCGCCTGCTGCCCGGATATCCTCCGCAAGACTCCGGATTCCCCGGTTTCCATTTTCCATCCAGGCGCAGGAACGACGGCTGTTGTTATCCCTCCTGCCGGAATACGGCCGGCTGTCATCCAGAACAGAACCGGATATCATACGGATGATCCTGGAGGCATACTCCTCCGCCAGTTCCGTTTGATGGATTACCGCGATCACCAGTCTTGTCTTTGACGCTTCTTTCAGAAGTTCCATGATCTGATATGTGCTTTCGCTGTCAAGTGTCCCGGCAGGTTCATCCGCAAGCAGGATCCGGGAATCCTTTGCCAGCATCCTGGCGACCTCGGCTTTCCTGCGCTGCCCTGCTGAAAGCTGGGATATCTTTCTGTGCCTCTGCCTGTACATTCCGACTGCTTCCAGACTTTTTGCCGCCCTTTTTCTGCACTCCTCCCCTGATTCCCCGGATATGGACAGCGCAAGTTCCACATTTTCTATCACTGTCGCCTCCCTGATCAATGTACACTCCTGAGCAAGATAGCTGATCTGGCTCTTCCTCTGCTCATCCCAGTCCTTCTCCGTATATTGTCCGGCATCTTCCCCATCGATTCGGATCGTCCCGTGATCCGGAGATTCCAAACCTCCGATCAGACGGAGCAAAGTTGTCTTTCCTGCCCCGGCAGGTCCCAGAATGGCCACAAATTCCCGTTCCCGAAACGTCAGGCTGACGTTCTCTACAATGCTTTGGTCTGCCTCCTGCTCCCCATATGACTTATACACTTTCTTAAGCTCCAGCACATCTATACCGCCTTTCCGGTTTCTTCAGCCTCGCACCGGATCAGGTAATTCAGACGGTTTCGGTCCGCTGCACGCTCCCGCTGCCCGTGCCTGCTCTTTCCATATCGCTTTCTTTCAAGTTCCTCACGCACCTCGCAGAGGATTGAGATCGTCTCCTTCCGCGACTCACCTCTCGCCCAGCCTTTCTCTTTTAAATGTTCAAATCTCTGCTTTCCGGACTCGCTTAAAAATGCACTGATCAGCGTCTCTTTTCTAACTTCCGCCAGCACGTCTGCCGGACGCACGCAGTCCAGGACCCGGAACGCTGTATCCGATCCGCCTGCAAGCCTGGACAGGTACTGATAATCCTTTTTTTTCTTCAGCATCCTGCGCATGATCTCATCCGCATCACAGGAAACAGCGATCTCCCACAGCCGCTCCCTGTCTTCCTCGATATTGATATATTTCAGATAACGTGTCAGGATCACACACATAAACTGTTTCTCAGAAGCGCTCTCCGGTACCGTGAGGGAACAGGTTGGAAGCTCCCCCTCACACCGGATGACCGCTTCCAACATCTTCTCGTCTTTATACCCCAGTATCTTCCTGCAGAGTTCCTCCCGTGCCTCTTCCTCTGTTATGCCCAGGATTCCAAGCTTCAAGAGCCGTTCTGCTGATCTTTTCTGCTGATGGTCCAGAAGGTATCTGAGAGTCACTGTCCAGTCCTTCTCCATCCCCTTCTTCCGGATATCTCTTTTTCTCACTTTTGAAACGATCCCGTTGAGCACATCTGTTCTCTCACTCCTTATGACCCTCTTGAGCAATGTATTCCCTTTTGCGTCGGTCTCTGCAACTTCCGGCCTGCCATATTCCAGAAGGCGGGACATGATCTCTTTTGCAGGTCTGCTCTTTAAAGGAAGCAATTCGAAGATCAGGTGCGAGATTTCTTCTGATCCCGCACGCCTGACTGTATCCGCACCAAGAAGAAACGCTGCTTCCCGGCAGTTGTTCTCTTTTACCATCCCAATCGTCTCATTGATCTTTCTTTTTGCCTCTTTCCTGTTCATCGTTTCCTGATGCCTCCATCCAAAGAACTTTTTCCAGTTCCATAATCGCTTTTTTGGTTTATTCTAGTCAGAAAACGTAAACTGAATTTAAACTGAAGCGGCAGTTTTTTGAAATATCTGTGAAATCAGACTGTGAAAACATTTTGTTCACGTTTCTCTGATATACTTTGATTCAACGGAATAAAATGAAAATTTTACAGGAGGTTCCCCATGTTTCAGATCATGATCGTAGATGACGATAAGAATACCCGACGGTGGCTGCGCGCGATACTTTCCAGGGCCGGATACCGTCCTCACACAGCCTCATCCGCCGGAGACGCGCTGGAATTGATGAAAAGCATCCATATAGATCTGGTCGTCCTGGACGTCATGATGCCCGGTATGGACGGATACGAGTTCACATCCCTTCTCAGGGACTGCCTCTGTGATCTTCCGATCCTTATGCTCTCCGCAAAGCAGCGTCCTGACAATATCAAACACGGATTTCTAGCCGGTACAGACGACTATATGACCAAACCGGCGGATGAGGAGGAACTGCTCCTTCGCATCCGCGCGCTGCTGCGCAGAGCGAAGATCGCTTCTGACCACCTTATCACGATCGGAGATACAAAACTGGACTACGATACTCTCACCGTCCGTCAGGGAAATGATTCCTTGACCCTCCCCCAGAAAGAGTTCTGTCTGCTCTACAAACTTCTTTCCTATCCGGATAAGATCTTTACCCGGATCCAGCTTTTAGAAGATATCTGGGGACCGGATTCCGACTCCATGGAAGCTACCGTCAGCGTCCATATCAACCGGCTGAGAAAACGCTTTGAAGACAATCCGGATTTTGAGATCATAACAATAAGAGGACTCGGATATAAAGCGCAGTTAAAGGGGGCAGAGCAATGAAGCAGAACAAAAAAGAATGGGAAAGGACATCTTCGGCAAACGGAGGCATCCCTGTAAAACACAGGGTAACCCCTGAGCTGCGCATCATGCTGGCAAGCACCGGACTGATCTTCATTCTTCTCCTCCTGACCATGGTGATCAGTAATTCTCTGGTCATGCTGGGCATCCGGTTCGGAGTCATCACAGCAAGGCGCCCTGGTTCCCCGCTCCTCCCGTTCCTGATCCAGAGCGGGATCATCAGTATCTGTACGGGAACCGTGCTCACCCTTGTCTTCGGCCATCTTCCTCTGCGCCCGCTCAATCAGCTCATCCGCGCGATCCATGATGTGGCAGGCGGGAATTTCCAGACAAAGATCGATCTGCGCCATCCGAAAGAATTTCGCGACCTGTCAGAGTCGTTCAATCAGATGACAGATGAGCTTGCCGGGATCGAGATGCTCCGCTCCGACTTTATCAACAATTTCTCCCATGAATTCCGGACTCCGATCATGTCGATCCTGGGCTTTGCCGGACTGTTAAAAAAAGAGGACCTGAGCGAAGACCGAAAAAAAGAATACCTTGATATCATCATCTCCGAATGCCGGAGACTCTCAGACCTTTCTGACAATGTGCTGAACCTTTCAAAAGTGGAAAGCCTTACTCTTCTGACAGACACGGAAGAGTTCAACGCAGGAGAGCAGGTCCGGGAATCGATCCTGATGCTGGAACAGAAATGGAATCAAAAAAAAATCTCCTTTGATCTGGAGATTGAGGAGGTAATCCTTACAGGGAACCGTTCTCTGCTCAGACAGGTCTGGGTCAACCTGATCGATAATGCGGTCAAGTTCTCACCGGAAGGCTCTTCAGTTTCCATCAGTGTAAATAAGAACGGCGAAAACTTTGTGTTTACTATAAAAGACCATGGTCCCGGCATGGATGCCGGGACCTGTGAACGGATCTTCGACAAATTTTACCAGGGGGACACCTCGCACGCGACAGAAGGGAACGGGCTGGGCCTTTCCCTGGTGCGCAGGATCGTATCGCTTCACCGCGGGACAGTTGCGGTGAAAAGCCAGACAGGAAAAGGCAGCATCTTTATCGTGACGCTGCCTCTAAAATAAGGGGGACTTTTTATTTTCATCGGAGATACTCTGGCAGACGCAATTCCACACATTCCCTCACCTCTTCTGCGATCCGTCTTGCCTTCCTCCGCTCCATGCTGATACTGTCCGCAACAGCAAGAATATCTTCCATTCCGGGATCTTTTCCGTTCCCATGGACCGTAGTTGCATGCTCTCCGCCGATCGAATAACTGTAAGTAAGGTCATATGCCGGAGAAAGTACCCAGCCTTCTTTACTTTCTTCATATAGATAAGTGAAATTCTTTGAGTGGTCATCCCTGTTGTGCGCAAATACATTGAAGCACATCAGCCTGAACAGCTTCTCTGTTTCCGAAAAATCTTTTGTCAGTTCAAGGGTCAGTTTCATCAGGATCTCATAATCCAGATTTGGGATTCTGTGTGAAGTCTCCAGAACAGCAGATGCTGAGAGCATATGGACGCGCTCCGTGGTCCCGTCTTCTTTTCTCCTTCTGTCATATCGTTTTGTCCCGAAATACCCTGCACATCGTTCTGAGGGAAACAGCCGGGTCTCTGCCATCTCGATTCCGCATTCTCTGGCACAGAGCGAATATTCATACTCCTGTTTTCCAATATCATCGTGATCTGAAGATGACGGGAACTTGATGATCCAGTCCTCTCCGTCGATCCGTGTCAGGATCTTCGGTCTTGCACCTCCGGAAGATCCGCCCAGACGAAACAGTTCATCCAGATTCTCCGCAGGTTCCGTGCTCAGGATACGACGACACTCTTCCGCAATCTGATCCAGATCCAGTGTCCTTTCTTCTGTCTCAAAATAATATTCAGGTTCATAGCAAAGTGCCCCCATCCCGGACTGTCCGACGATAGCAAGCCGATCCATATTGCCTGTTTCATGCGGGTTCATGTGGTTTTTCAGCATCAGACGGTCCACCAGCAGCCGCCCCCATCCATCAGGCAGACTGTCTGCAAACACGCCGAAGATCCCGTCAAATGGTTCCATTTTCGGCATAAAGACTTTCTGCTCCAGGGGAAGGGAAAAGGGACTGATGGAAAACCCGTCCGCAAGCCATTCCCTGTCATACTGGAACGCGGCAATTCTCCCCTTATACAGCGCCATCGTCCCTACTGTTCTTCCATGATATGTCACTCTCAGCCTGTCAGTTATTTTCATTCATGATCTCCTCAATCGAAAGATACGGGGCTTCAGCAAACAGTTGCTCCAGCTCTCCCTCCAGTTCCAGTGCCGTAGCAATCTTCGTCAGTGAGATCAGAGAAATCTC
>DWXK01000046.1 GCA_019119205.1 Candidatus Mediterraneibacter intestinavium | reverse complement strand
CCACCCTGTCAGCAGAATCAATATGTCTTTCCTCTGCTGTACTGCTTCTACGGCTCCCTTCACGATCTCTGAGGGCGCGTTATCGCCGCCCATCGCGTCCAGGGCTACTCGTGTAATATCAGACATGATCCTTCCTCCTAACACTACTGAACATATTCTACTGGAAAACACTATAAAAATCAATAAAAAAAAGGCGCAAAACATAAAGTTTTTACGCCTTTTTGCTCATCAGCGATTAGTCAACGGAGATGATCTCACGCTTGTTGTATGCGCCGCAAGCCTTGCATACACGGTGAGGCATCATGAGTTCGCCGCACTTGCTGCATTTCACAAGGTTCGGAGCGCTCATCTTCCAGTTAGCTCTTCTCTTATCTCTTCTCGCTTTTGAAGATTTATTCTTCGGACAGATTGACATAGGTTACACCTCCTTAAAATTCTTAAATAAGTCACGGACAACTGACATCCTAGGATCAAGTCCCGGTTCTTCACAGTCACAGGACCCCGTATTCAGGTTCTGACCGCATATCCTGCACAGACCTTTACAGTCTTCCCTGCAGAGTACTTTTGTCGGCCAGCCCGCCAAAATCTCATTATAGAGTAATTTGTCCACGTCAAGATGATATCCGTCAATAAAGTTTGATTCATCCAGCTCCTCTGTCAGTTCTGCGTCGGAGAGGCCTACGTCCACATGCTTTGTACAGTTCAGTACAAATTCCTGTCTGACATCCTCCAGGCACCTGTCACAAGGAATGATGACAGTCAGCCCGGTCTCTGCCTTTATGAGCAGTTCTTTACCCCTTATATGCTCCACACTCACATGAACCGGCTCTTTGCTGACAATAGGGTAGGTCCCGGCTTTCAGCCGGATCTCCTCCATCTCCAGCCGCACAGTCTCTTCGACCGTCTTGTGCTGGTCTGACAAAACGTCTGATAGGTTGATCAACATAATTGTTTTCTCCTATTCATACCTTGACTATTATATCATGTTAAATCCATTTGTCAACAACAAATTTCATCTGTCAGGTTACAGCCCGCACCGTACTCGGGAGCTCGTAACTCTGCCAGATTAAAGGGCAGGACGCCCCCTTCTCTTCCGAAAGGAAAGGTGTCCTGCCTCCATGCTCTTTCTGCTTAAGATAAAACTGTAAGACCAGTATCTCCCAGCTTATTTTACAAGTGCGAGCGTCTCGCGCGCGATCGCAAGTTCCTCGTTTGTCGGGATGACAAATACTCTTACTTTTGATCCCGGTTTTGTGAGTTCTTTGAGTTCTCCTCTGAGCCCGTCGTTCACCTCTTTATCGAAGTCTACTCCGAGATAGTCGAGATAGCTGCACACCTGCTCTCTTACATAATCATCGTTCTCACCGATCCCTGCGGTGAACACGATATCATCCACACCGTTCATCGCTGCTGCGTAGGAACCGATGTATTTTGCAACCCTGTAAGAGAATACATCCATTGCGATCTTCGCTTTCTTGTCACCGTTGTTCATAGCATCTGTCAGATCGCGGAAGTCGCTGGAAAGTTCGCCGGAGAGTCCGAATACACCTGATTTTTTGTTCAGTACGTTCATGACGCCCTCGATATCAAGCCCTTCTTTCTGTGCGATGAACTCCATGATTGCCGGATCGATATCTCCGGAACGTGTTCCCATCACGAGTCCTTCCAGAGGAGTCAGACCCATTGAAGTATCAACGGATTTTCCGTTCAGTACAGCAGACACGCTGGAGCCGTTTCCAAGGTGGCACACGATCGTCTTGAGGTCTTCGTACGGTCTTCCCATGACCTCCGCAGCCTTTTTGGATACATAACTGTGGCTTGTCCCGTGGAAGCCGTAGCGTCTTATTTTGTATTTCTCATAATACTCATACGGAAGTCCGTACATATATGCTTTTTCAGGCATTGTCTGATGGAAAGCAGTGTCAAACACAGCTACCATCGGTGTGTTCGGCATCAGCTTCTCGCACGCCTCAACGCCGATCAGGTTTGCCGGGTTGTGGAGCGGCGCCAGCTCGTTGCACTCTTCCACTGCCTTCTTCACTTCATCAGTGATGACTACGGAAGAAGCGAATTTCTCTCCTCCGTGTACAAGACGGTGTCCCACAGCGCCGATCTCATCCAGGCTCTTCACAACTCCGGTCTCCGGATTTGTCAGCGCCTCGATCACATACTGGATCGCCTCTGTGTGCGTCGGCATAGCCTTGTCAGATTTTTCCTTCTCCCCGCCTGCCGGCTGGTAGGTAAGACGTCCATCGATCCCGATCCTCTCGCAGAGTCCTTTTGCGAGAACGTCTTCTGTCTCTGCATTGATGAGCTGGAACTTTAATGATGAGCTTCCGCAGTTGATTACTAATACATTCATTTTCTTTCCTCCTGCTGCTTTTCTGATATTTTTACTGTGCCTGAGCCTGTACAGATGTGATCGCCACAACGCCTACGATATCCTCTGCGCTGCATCCGCGTGAGAGGTCGTTGACCGGTGCTGCGATACCCTGGGTGAGCGGTCCGTATGCTTCCGCTTTTCCAAGTCTCTGTACCAGTTTGTATCCGATATTTCCCGCATCCAGATCCGGGAAGATCAGTACGTTGGCATGTCCTGCGACTTCACTGCCCGGTGCTTTTGATTCGCCCACTTCCGGAACGATCGCCGCGTCAAGCTGAAGTTCGCCGTCCAGTTTCAGTTCCGGAGCAAGCTCATGCGCAAGTTTTGTAGCCTCTACGACTTTGTCTACATCTGCATGTTTTGCGCTTCCCTTTGTAGAATGGGAAAGCATTGCCACGATCGGCTCTTTTCCTGTCAGGACACGGAAAGAATCTGCGGAAGAGATCGCGATGTTCGCCAGCTTCTCCGGATCCGGATTCTGCTCCAGTCCCGCATCACCGAAGATAAAGGTTCCGTTTGCGCCCATGTCGCAGTCCGGAACGACCATCAGGAAGAAAGCGGAAACCAGTTTTGTTCCCGGTTTTGTCTTCAGGATCTGAAGGCACGGACGAAGTGTGTCTGCAGTGGAGTGGCATGCTCCGGAAACCATTCCGTCAGCGTCTCCCATCTTCACCATCATAACACCATAGTACAGGTAGTTTGTCAGAAGGAGTTCTCTTGCCTGCTCTTCTGTCATGCCCTTTTTCTGTCTGAGTTCTACCAGTTTTGCGATATAACTCTCTGTCTTCTCGTTTGTGGCAGGGTCAACGATCTTCGCGCCGGAGATATCGTATGTACCCCTGTTCTTCTCCACATCCTCTTCTTTTCCGACCAGGATCAGGTTCGCGATCCCCTCTTTGAGGATCTGCTCAGCCGCTTTGTAAGTCCTCTCATCCTCTGTCTCAGGAAGAACGATCGTCTTTATATCTGCTTTCGCTCTTGCCTTGATCTCATCAATAAATCCCATGATTGTAATAGCCACCTTTCATTTTTTATCACTACGCTTTATTATAACTCAAAGGTTTTTTGTATACAAGTAAATCTATGTGCATTTTTTAATACAATATTTTGTATTTTTATGATTTTTTCTATGTTTGTCACAAAAATAACAAACTTTCCGTTTTCTGAGGTATTTTCCGACTCCGAAAAGCGCCATTATATATGGAAGATAGCCGTTACGATATTAAAATACACCAGGATCGTACAGGTATCCAGGATCGTAGTGATCAGAGGCGCCGCCATGATCGCAGGATCCAGGCCGAACTTCTTCGCAGCCAGCGGAAGGATACATCCGATGCACTTTGCCATCGATACCACCGCGATCATCGTGATGCCGAGAGCCAGGGCGAGCATCAGGTTCTGGTCATACATGATATAGATCCTGATCCCGTTCACCACGGAGAGGAGCAGCCCCACGATCAGCGCGATCCGGATTTCCTTAAATATCACCCTGAAAATATCTTTGAATTCGATCTCACCGACCGCCAGCCCGCGGATGACAAGCGTAGAACTCTGGGAGCCGCAGTTACCGCCGGTCCCCATGAGCATCGGGATAAACGTGATCAGCACGGGCATCACCGCCATGGCGTTCTCGTAATATCCGAGGATCTCTCCTGTCACCGTCGCCGAAAGCATCATGAGCATCAGCCAAAGCGACCGGTTTTTCGCATGCTGAAATACGGATGTGCCGAAATAGGAATCTTCGTTCGGTGCAACACCGGCCATGATACTGATATCTTCCGTTGTCTCATCCTGCAGGACGAGCATAGCGTCGTCAACGGTCACGATCCCCACAAGGCAGTCCTCATGGTCAATGATCGGGATCGCGACAAGACCGTACTTGTTGATCATGTTCGCCACATATTCCTGGTCATCCAGAGTCCGGGCGTACAGGACATTCTCATCCATGATCTCCCCGATCGTTCTCGCCTCGCCTGCTGTCAGGAGATCCTTGACGTCGACGATCCCGATCAGCTTCTTTTTCTCCGTGACATAGCATGTGTAGATCGTCTCCTTATTGATGCCGACCTGCCTGATCTTCAGGATCGCATCCGCCACGGTCATCTCCTTTCGCAGGCTGATATACTCAATGTTCATGATGCTTCCCGCGCTGTCCTCGGGATACTGGAGCAGGGCATTGATCTTCACCCTGGTATCCTCGTCCGTCACCATCAGGAGACGGTCCACAACGTTGGCCGGCATCTCCTCCAGGACATCTACGGTATCATCCACATACATCTCTTCCATGACCTCTTCCAGCTCGGAATCCGTCAAGGCGTTGATCAGATCCTCACGCATGTCGCTGTCCATGTCCGTAAACACTTCCGCCGCCTCTTCCTTTGCCAGAAGCCGGAAGACAAGGATCCGCTCCTTTTTATCCAGATCATCAAAGGCATCCACAATGTCGACAGGATGCACAGACTCCAGTTCTTCCTTCAGCCTTTTATAATCATGCCTGTCCAAAAGCTCCGTCATCTGTTCTGCGTCAAATTTTCTTTCCTGTGACATACAAACACCCTCTTTAACAATATTTTTCCTATATGAATCCATCTTTTTATAGTATAATGGTTTGGAAAATGATATACAAGGAGATTGTTATGAAAATTGTCGGTCTGATCACAGAATACAATCCATTCCATAATGGACACCTGTATCATATAGAAGAGGCGAAGCGGATCACCGGCTCGGACACAGCCGTTGTCGTCATGAGCGGGGACTATGTCCAGCGCGGTACTCCCGCCTTCATGCCGAAACGCCTCCGGGCAGAGATGGCTCTCCGCTGCGGCGCCGGCACGGTCTTTGAGCTGCCTGTCTGCTACGCCACAGGAAGTGCGGAATACTTTGCCCTGGGAGCGGTCTCGCTTCTGGACATGCTGGGGATCGTGGACTGTATCTGCTTCGGCAGCGAATGCGATGACCTGAAAGCCATGCAGGAAGCGGCGGATATCCTTCTTGAAGAGCCCGAAGGATACCAGGAGCTGCTCCGCCAGTACCTGAAAGAGGGGAGATCCTTTCCCGCTGCCAGACAGAGCGCTCTTTCAGATCATATGGGAGACAGCAGCGCCGCCCGGATCCTCCGTGACCCGAACAATATCCTGGGGATCGAATATCTGAAAGCGCTGAAAAAGACCGGGAGCAGCATGGTCCCTTATACGATCCTCCGGCAGGGAGCCGGCTACCACGACAAAGGACTGGATCAGCAGTACAGTTCTGCTTCCGCTATCCGTTCCCTTCTCGCCTGGTCCGGTTCTGCCCTCCATACCGAGCAGACCGCAGGAACCTTCGACAACACGCCTTTTTCCAATATCCTGGACGACCTGGAAAACCAAGTGCCTCCGTCCTGCCTGGCGATGCTCAAGGATCACCACCGGGTCCATTATCCGGTCTACCAGAATGATTTCTCTCTGCTCCTGAAATATAAGCTGCTCAACAAACAGCCCGAACGCCTTCTCCGCTACATGGACGTCTCCGAAGAGCTGGCAAACCGGATCTGTGCACGCCTGGATAACTTCTTTAATTTCAAGCAGTTTTCCGAGCTTCTGAAGACCAGAGAACTCACCCGTTCCAGGATCGACCGTGCCCTGCTCCATATCATGCTCGGCACAAAGAAAAAAAATGTGCAGGAATACATCGACGGAGGGCTTCATTTTTACGCCAGGCTGCTGGGCTTCCGGAAAGACAAGAGCCGTCTCCTGACCGAGATATCAAAAAAGAGCAGCCTCCCCCTGCTCGCCCGGCTTTCCGAGAGCAGTTCTCTTTCCGAGACCGGACGCAGGATGCTCCGCCACGATATTCTCGCGTCAAACCTTTACACCTCTGTCGTGACCGATAAGTTCAAGACTGCATTTCAAAACGAATACAGGCAGGCACTCATAAAAATATGAGTGCCTGCCTTCTTTACTTATACATGCTCCTTTCGCAGGGCTTTATTCAGTTCTGCTCAAGGGACCGTTTCCTCGTGATCGTCACCTTCTCATCATAGCAGGCAAATATCTCATCCACCCGCTTTTTATCCGGCTTCGGAGTGAGCAGGCTGACAGCCGGGACAACGATCAGCCCTGCAGCCATTGCTGCTGCACCTGCATTGATCGACGACTCAATATATCCGATAAACATATTCGACACCGTGATGCCGATCCCAGCGATAAACCCAGCCCACACGCCTGCCCGGGTCACGCCCTTCCAGTACAGACCGTACAAAAACGGAGCCAGGAATGCTCCCGCAAGCGCACCCCAGGAGATCCCCATCAGCTGCGCGATGAACGTAGGCGGATCCAGCGCGATCACGACAGATACCACCAGGAAGAATACGATCAGGACCTGCATGGTGATGATCTGCTTTTTCTCGCTCATGTTTTTCAGCACATTGTCTTTCAGAAGGTCCAGTGTCATGGTAGAACTGGACGTCAGGACAAGGGACGACAGGGTGGACATGGATGCGGACAGCACCAGTACCACCACGATCCCGATCAGGATATCCGGAAGATTCGAGAGCATATGCGGGATGATGCTGTCGTATACGACCGCCCCTGTCTCATCGTAGATCGCCGGCGAATCGAAAAGCCGTGCAAACCCGCCCAGGAAATAGCATCCGCCTGACACCACGACCGCAAACAGTGTGGAGATGACTGTTCCCGTATTGATGGATTTCTCATCTCTTATTGCGTAGAATTTCCCGATCATCTGAGGCAGCCCCCAGGTTCCCAGTGACGTCAGGATAACAACGCCCAGCAGGTTCAGCGGATCCGGGCCGAAGAAGGAGGTGAACGCTCCCGGCTGTCCCTGCGTCACCGCAACGTCGCTCTTGATCTGCGCCATCTCGGATATGGCGTTCATAAATCCCCCCTGCCCGTTCAGGACTGCTGCGATGACTGCCACGATCCCTGCCAGCATGATGATGCCCTGGATAAAATCGTTGATGGCAGTCGCCATGTATCCTCCGAGGATAACATAGAGCGCTGTGAACACTGCCATGGCGATCACGCACCAGCTATACGGAATATGGAACGCCATCTCAAAGAGGCGGGACAGACCGTTATATACAGACGCCGTATAAGGGATCAGGAAGACAAAGACGATCATCGAAGCAGCGATCTTCAGCGCCTTGCTGTCGTACCTTGCCCCGAAGAAATCCGGCATAGTCTTCGATCCCAGGTGCTGTGTCATGACCTTCGTCCTTCTCCCGAGGACAACCCAGGCGAGAAGGCTCCCAATGACCGCGTTCCCGATCCCGATCCAGGTGCTGGCTATCCCGTATTTCCAGCCAAACTGCCCTGCATACCCCACAAACACAACAGCGGAAAAATAAGAGGTGCCGTATGCGAACGCCGTAAGCCAAGGACCTACGGAGCGTCCGCCCAGAACGAAACCGTCCACACTGGTGACATGCCGCCTGGAGTAGATCCCCACTCCCACCATCACTGCAAAAAATACTACAAGTAAAAAAATCTTGATCCCCATCTCTCTCTGCCTTTCATCATCGTTTTTGCTTATTCGCTTTAAAGCGTTGCGCTTTAAAGCATTAAAGTAGCTGGACATAGAATAACACGGGCACACTGCCCGTGTCAATTCTTTTTTATCCGTTCTGTCTTATCAAAAAGCAGTATGCAGGGCCTATCCTGTTACTTCATGTTCTCCACTCTCTCCTGGATCGTGCGGTTGAAGTTCTCGATCTTCCTGCTGTACGGTTCGCTCATATATTTTGAGTTCAGCATAAAGTCTGCGGTCGCAAGGTTGTTCGCGATCGGGATGTCATATACCACTGCGATACGCAGGAGGGCCTTGACATCCGGATCATGAGGCTGTGCCTCGAGCGGATCCCACAGGAAGATCATAAAATCGATCTGTCCCTCCACGATCTTCGCGCCGATCTGCTGGTCCCCGCCGAGCGGACCGCTGCAGTAGCCTTTCACCGGAAGTCCGGTGCGCTCCGCGATCAGCCGTGCCGTTGTGCCGGTCCCGCAGAGGAAATGGCTCTTCAAAACATCCTTGTTCCTGTCACACCAGTCGACCAGCTCTTTCTTCTTGCCGTCATGTGCCACAAGCGCGATATGTTTCGCTTTCTCTATCTCCATTGTTACGTATTTGTCATCCAGCATAGTTTCTCCTCCTGTGAAAATCTCCTTCCTGCTACATTAACTATGATACTACAATCTTATGTGATTTAAAAGTTCAGATTTCTCTCTGCTCACAGCTCCTGCTTCTCGACAACCTCGCCCTGCTTCTTGTAGATGCTGTTTCCCGGCACAAAACCGCGGACGGATGAGAGCGGATAGATGTTGCTGTGGCTTCCCACGACTGTTCCCGGGTTCAGAACGCTGCCGCATCCGACTTCAACCTCATCACCCAGCATAGCGCCGAATTTCTTCATCCCCGTCTCGATATTTCCCTCCGGCGTCTTAACGACGACCAGCTTCTTGTCAGACTTCACATTGGAAGTGATGGAGCCTGCGCCCATGTGTGACTTGTATCCAAGGACAGAGTCTCCCACATAGTTGTAATGCGGGACCTGGACTTTGTTGAACAGGATCACGTTCTTGAGCTCCGTGGAATTTCCCACGACCGCGCCCTCACCCACGATGGCATTGCCCCGGATAAACGCACAGTGGCGCACCTCCGCGTCTTTTCCGATGATGGCAGGTCCGTTGATGAACGCCGTCGGAGCCACCTTTGCGGATCTCGCGATCCAGACGTTCTCTCCTCGCTTCTCATACTCGTCGCTGCTCAGCGTGTTTCCCAGTTCCAGGATAAAGCTGCTGATCTTCGGAAGGACTTCCCAGGGATAGGTCACCCCGTCAAAGATATCCTTTGCGATCGTCTCATCAAGTGTGTAGAGTTCTTTTACTGTCAATGCTTCTATCATTTTCTGCTTCCTTTCTTACTGCTTTTCTTTTCCTGCCTTCTTTGCGCCGCGGCTCCCCTTCCCGCTGCGGGAAGATGTTTTCCCGGACGTGGTTTTGCCGCTGCCGCTGCTGCCGCTTTTGTAAAACTCCGCCGCTTTGTCATAGCAGGCGCGGAGCTGATACTGGTTGTTGAGCCCCTTCACCCCCAGTGTCCTGCTGGTGATGAAATGATCCAGCTTCGTCATATATTCCTCCGGCGTGATGCTGCCTTCCGCCACATAGGTAAGCCCCTTCTCCCAGCTCGCGGTGAGTTCCGGGTTGAGCAGAGACCGGATAGAGTGTTCCACCACGTCGTAGACCATCTCTCCCTGAAGGGTAGGCGTGATGATCTGAGTCTTTTTATTGAGGGCAAGATACTGGATATGTATCAGCTTCTTTAAGATCTCCGCCCTGGTCGCGCTTGTCCCGATACCGCTCCCCTTGATCTGCGCCCGCAGTTCCTCGTCCTCGATCAGCTGCCCCGCGTTCTCCATGGCAAGGATCATGGAACCGGAATTGTACCGTTTCGGGGGAGAGGTCTCTCCCTCCTTGATCTCAAGCGCTTTCACCGGGAGTTCCATCCCCTTCTTCAGTGTCTTGATGACCTCAAACAGACCGGTGTCCATACTCTGGTCTCCGGATCCTTCTCCGGAATTGTCCCCCTGATTTTCCCCTGAGACCTCTTCACCGTTTTTCGCCTGCGTTTCCGCACTTCCTCCGGTCTCTCTCTTCTGGCGGGGGATCCCCGTCACTTTCAGATACCCTTCCTCTGCCAGCACCTTGAAACTGGAGAAGAAACTCTCGGTGTGCATCTGTGTGGTGATAGACACCTTCTGGTACACCGCAGGCGGATAAAAGATACTCAGGAATCTCCTCATGATCAGGTCATACACCCTGTGGGAGACCTGGGACACGCTCCGCAGCGCGCCCAGCCCCTGACCGGTGGGGATGATGGCATAATGGTCCGTGATCTGCTTGTCATTGACATACCGGGTCTTTGCCAGATCCTTATAACTGCCGAAGGAAAGGATATCCTTCAGATAGGGCGCCGCAGGCTCATATTTGGAAAGCCCGTTCAGGTTGCGGCTGATCTCCTTTGCCACTGCTGTGGAAAGGACCCTGGCGTCCGTCCTGGGATAAGTCACCAGCTTTTTCTCGTAGAGTTCCTGGACGATCCTGAGCGTCTCATCCGGACTGATCTTAAAGCGTTTGGAACAGTCATTCTGAAGCTCTGCCAGGTTATAGAGAAGAGGAGGATTTTTCTTCTCCTTCTTCTTCTCAATGGACTGGATCCGGCAGGTGAGCGGCTGTTCCTTGGACAGATACCGGATCAGTTCCTCCGCCTTCTCCCTTTCCTTGAACCCGTTCTCCTTGTACAGGTCAAAGGACTCGAAATACCTGGAGCCACGGACCGCCCGCCACTCCCCCTCAAAGGTATGTCCCGACGCATCCACGGTACTGAGCACCCGGTAGAAGGGGGTCTTTACAAAATTCCTGATCTCCCGTTCCCTGCGCACCACCATTCCCAGCACGCAGGTCATGACCCTGCCCACGGAGATCACGGAATATTTTGTGTGAAGGTAACTGGAGATGCTGTTCCCGTATTTGAGCGTCAGGAGGCGGGAGAAATTGATCCCCATCAGGTAATCCTCCTTTGCCCGAAGATACGCCGAAGCACTTAAGTTGTCATATTCTGAGAGGTCCTTCGCCTCGCGGATCCCCCGGAGGATCTCCTCCTCTGTCTGGGAATCGATCCACACACGGCGCCTCTCCTTGCCGGTCACATGCGCTTCCTGCTCAACCAGGCGGTAGATGTACTCTCCCTCCCGCCCCGAGTCGGTACACACATAGATCGTATCCACATCATCCCGGTTCAGGATCCCGCTGACAATGCCAAACTGCTTCTCCACAGAAGGGATCACTTCGTATTTAAATTCATCCGGGATAAACGGGAGAGTCTCAAGGCTCCATCTCTTCAGCGCGGGGTCATACTCCTCCGGATAGCTCATCGTGACCAGATGCCCTACGCACCATGTCACGATCGCCTCATCCGATTCCAGATATCCGTCACGCCGTCTTGTATTTAGTTTTAATGCTTTTGCGAATTCCTGCGCCACACTGGGCTTCTCCGCAATGTATACTGATTTTCCCATATGCCGATATCACTGCTGTCCTGTCTTTTCATTTTATGATACCGGAAAAGATCTCTCCGGCATCCCTCTATTCGCACGGCACAAAGCGGTATGCAGTCCGGGTGTCATACTTCTCCCCGGCACGGCAGATCGGTCCCGGAAAGTTATCATGATGGACCGCATCCGGATAATACTGGGTCTCAAGGCACACTGCACTGCGCTTCTCATAGACCGCGCCGCCTTTTCCCTTCACTCCTCCGAGGAAGTTCCCCGTATACATCTGAACGCCCGGCAGGTCGGTATAGACCTCCATCCGGATCCCGCTCTTGTCCGCCGTCACTTCTGCTACTTTATCAAAACTGCCCTCGTTTTTCAATACCCAGTTGTGGTCGTAGCCGCCTCCGAAGCGCAAAGGCTCATAGTCCGCGTCGATCTCTTCTCCCAGCAATTTTCCGCCGCGGAAGTCCATGGGAGTCCCCTCCACAGTACGGATCTCGCCGGTAGGGATCGACTCCGCGTCCGCAGGGGTAAAGCAGTCTGCATCCAGCACGACAGTATGTCCCAGCACTGTCCCGCTGTCATGTCCGTTCAGGTTAAAATAGCTGTGGTTGGTCATATTGATGACCGTATCCTGATCCGGCACCGCCTCGTAGTGGATGGAGAGCATATTGTCCTCATCCAGGCTGTAAGTCACATACATATCCAGCGCCCCAGGATACCCCTGGTCGCCGTCGGGGCTGTGAAGGCAGAATGTGACATGATCGTCCCCGCTCTCCTTCACCTCCCACATCCTCTTATTGTAGTAGTCAAAACCGCTGTGAAGGTTATTGCCATTGTCGTTTTTGTCCAGTTCATAGGTAACGCCATTGATCTCCACAGACGCTCCGCCGATCCGGTTGGCATTCCTTCCCACCGTAGCGCCTATGGAATCGCCTCCCGCCTCATAGCCGGAGACATCGTCAAATCCCAGCACCACATCCACAGGGTCCCCGCCCTTTCCTTTCACGCAGACACGGACCAGCGCTGCGCCGTAATCACTCACTGCTGCCACTGTCCCCGCGTCATTTCTCATCTCGTACAGCCGGACGTCCTCTTTGTCCTTCGTCGTCCCGAATCCTGTCACTTTCAGCTTTTCCATATCCTGTCTCCTCATCTTGTTTTTATTTTTTTGAAACATTTTTCACCGCTGTTACCGGCTGTCTGCCGTCCTGCTGCCCATCTTCCGGACATCAGCGTCTCTTTCCAAGCCAGCCCATCACCCTGCCGAGCAGCCCGTTTTTCTCACGGCGGGCCGGGCGGTCGGACGGCCTTTTTGCATTCTGCGCCTCTTTCATGAACACAGCCTGCGCATCCACCGGTCTCTCCCCGCCTGTCTTTTTCCGGTAAGTTCCGTCCGGCGCCATCTCTCTTGCTTTCAAGTTATCCGAGAGCATGACCTTCAGGCAGTGGAGTAGCCGCTTCTTGATCTCCGTGTCGTAGACCGGGCACGCCACTTCCACACGTTTCTCCGTGTTCCTTGTCATCATGTCCGCAGAGCCGATATAGACTTTCGCATCCGGACCGTTCCCGAACACGAACACCCTGGGATGCTCCAGATACCTCCCTACGATGCTCGTCACCCTGAGATTCTCTGTCTCTCCCGGTATCCCGGGAAGGATACAGCAGATTCCCCGGACGATCAGGTCGATCTTCACTCCTGCACGGGACGCCTCCGCCACCTTATGTATGAAATCAATATCAGTGACCGAGTTCATCTTCATCAGGATCCGTCCGCCGCTCCCTTTTGCGATCTCCTCGTCCATCAGTTCAAGGACCTTCTGCTTTAAACTGGACGGAGAGACGATCAGATGGCGGTACGTCCCGTTCAGATTGGCAATGGACATGTTCTTGAAAAATACCGCCGCGTCTTCCCCGATCTCCTGGTCTCCGGTCAGCAGCGAGAAATCCGTGTACATCTTTGCCGTCTTCTCGTTGTAATTCCCTGTTCCGATCTGGGTGATATAGCGGATCGTGTTTTTGCTCCTGTAGGTGATCAGGCAGATCTTGGAGTGGACCTTGTATCCTTCAAATCCGTAGATGACACGGCATCCCGCCTCTTCCATCCGCTCTGACCACTCAATATTGTTCTGCTCGTCAAACCGGGCGCGCAGCTCGATCAGTACCGTTACTTCCTTGCCGTTCTCCGCCGCAGCGCAGAGGTATTCCACCAGACGCGCCTTCTTTGCCAGGCGGTAGATCGTGATCTTGATCGTCAGGACATCCGGGTCTGTGGACGCCTCCCGGATCATCTGGAGAAACGGGTCCATACTCTCATACGGGAATGAGAGAAGGACGTCCCTGCGCTTTACCTGCGCCATCACATTTCCCTCCGAGAGCATTGCCGGAGGCTGTGGCGTAAACGGCTCGTGGATCAGCGCGCGCTTCATGGACTCCGGAAGCTTGTCAGCAATGGCAAAGATGAACCCCAGTTTCATGGGCATCTTTGTCCGGAAGATGCACTCCGGCGTGATATTGAACCGGTCGCAGAAATATTTTTCCATCTCTTTACTCAGAGTGTGCGCTGTCTCCAGACGTACCACTGCCATCCGGCGCCGTTTGTTCAGCGTCTCCTGCATGATATTCCGGAAATCCTCGTTGTCTGCAAACGCTTCGTCATCCGGGGAGACATCTGCATTTCTCGTGACGCAGATATAGTTCTTATCCGACACCTGGTACTGGTCAAAGACCAGTTCAAGGTACTCCATGATAACCTTCTCCATCCGGATGTACCGCACGTCGTGTCCCGGCAGATAGAGGATGTCTGAGATGTACTGGGGCACGGGAACAACCCCGATCATCACCTTGCTCCCCTTCTTCAGCGTTGCCACAACGTAGATCTCCTTGTTCAGGAGATGTGGAAAGGGATGGTTGGAATCCACGATCTGTGGTGAGAGCACGGGAAGGACCTGCTCTTTAAAATATTTCTTTACATATTTCTTCTCCGACTGCTCCAGTTCCTTGAACCCCAGACCGCAGACTCCGTAAGGCGTGAGCTGGCGCTTCAGCTCCGCATAGGTCCGGTCTCTCTCTTTATACAGCGGCGCCACCGCACTGTAGATCGCCTCCAGCTGCTGTGACGGAGTCATGCCCGACTTCGAGTCTGTCTTGTTGTCATCCACCGCCGCCATGTCGCAGAGGCTTCCCACCCGGATCATAAAGAATTCATCCAGGTTGCTCGTAAATATGGCGACGAACTTCATCCGCTCCATGAGAGGGACGCTCTCATCCCGCGCCTCCTCCAGTACACGCTCATTGAATCTCAGCCAGGACAGTTCCCGGTTCTGCGTGTAATCTGCGATTTCTTTCTTCCCCATTTTTCCCTCCTTGTATGATCTCATGCTGTTTTCCGTGATCTTATGCTATTTCTCCAGATACGCCATCATGTCATCCAGCTTCCGCTCCATCAGATGATATCCGTGCTCGTAGAATGACGTCAGAGAGTCTTTGTTGCGCTCCAGTCTGGAGACCGGTTTCACCTGCGGACGAAGTACAAAGATCTCTCCGCTTTTCTCCATCTGGTCGATCCGGTTCATGGTCCTGTTGTACTCAAAACTCCTGCGCAGGATCGTCCGGACCAGATTCGGATAGGAGCGGTATGCCCTCCGGTAGATCCTCTGAAGCCCCTTTGACGGGACTTTCTTTCTGTAGCCCTCATTCTTGGTAAGGACCACGATGATCTTCTCATTTCCGATCTCCTTTGCCCTGTCGATGGGCACCGAATCCGCCAGCCCGCCGTCAAGATATGGCACGTCGTCCACATTGACGATGGGCGTCAGGAGAGGCATGCTGCAGGAAGCACGGCAGATCTTCATCAGCCTCTCTCTGTCCTTACGCTCTGTCATGTACTCCGCCTTTCCGGTAAGGCAGTTGGTCGTCACGATCTCGCACTCTGTCTCAGAATTAAAGTAAGTGTCATAGTCAAAGGGGATCAGCTCATTGGGGAATTTGTCAAAGATCAGATCCATGTTCATCACGCTCTTCTCCTTCACAAAATCCCGCATGCCGTAATAATAGTTCCCGCTCTTATCCGCGGGGATCATGCAGTCTCTGGTCCTGCCCGGCTGTTTCGCCACATAGCCCACCGCATTGCAGGTGCCTGCCGAGACGCCGATCACATGGGATACATATATCCCCTTTTCCATCAGAAGATCCAGCACGCCCGAGGTGAACACCCCTCTGGTGGCGCCGCCCTCCAGGACCATTGTCGCTTTTATCATATCCATATTTCAAAACCTCGCTTTTTATCACATCCGTTTTCTGTGCTGCTGTTTCCTGGAGCCCGCCGCGGACTCCGATACTGCTATTATATAACGTTTTCCTTCATTAGCAAACCGGAATTTGAAACTTTAACCTCAACTTAATCCTTGCCATGCGCTCCCCTCCGTGTTAAGATAAGCGGTGGCAGTCCTCTCCCTTTTGGAGAGGCAGTTTAGAGTTAATGGATTCAATAAGGAGATTTTAGAATGATTAGTGCAAACAACGTTACACTCCGCGTCGGAAAGAAGGCGCTGTTTGAAGACGTCAACATCAAATTCACCGAGGGAAACTGCTATGGTCTGATCGGCGCCAACGGGGCAGGAAAATCTACTTTTTTAAAGATCCTGTCCGGGCAGCTTGAACCCACCAAAGGAGACGTGAGCATCACACCGGGAGAGCGTCTCTCCTTCCTTCAGCAGGATCACTTTAAATATGACGAGTATCCGGTCCTTGACACTGTCATCATGGGAAATGCCCGTCTCTACGAGATCATGAAGGAAAAAGAAGAGATCTACGCCAAAGAAGATTTCACGGACGAAGACGGGATCAAGGCAAGTGAACTGGAAGCAGAGTTCGCCACAATGAACGGATGGGAAGCAGAATCCGATGCTGCATCCCTCTTAAACGGACTGGGCATCGACACGGAACTTCACTATAAATATCTGAAGGATCTCACCGGTCCGGAGAAGGTCAAAGTCCTTCTGGCACAGGCTCTGTTCGGGAACCCGGACATCCTGCTCCTCGACGAGCCGACCAACCACCTGGACCTGGATGCCATCGCATGGCTGGAGGAGTTCCTGATCAACTTCGACAACACTGTCATCGTGGTATCCCATGACCGTTACTTCCTGAACAAGGTATGTACCCAGATCGCGGACATCGATTACGGAAAGATCCAGCTGTATGCCGGAAACTACGATTTCTGGTATGAGTCAAGCCAGCTCCTCATCCGCCAGATGAAGGAAGCGAACAAAAAGAAAGAAGAAAAGATCAAAGAGCTGCAGGAATTTATCTCAAGGTTCAGCGCGAACGCATCCAAATCCAAGCAGGCGACATCCAGAAAGCGCGCCCTGGAGAAGATCCAGCTCGATGAGATCAAGCCTTCCAGCAGGAAGTATCCTTACATCGACTTCCGCCCCAACCGTGAGATCGGTAACGAAGTCCTCACTGTGGAAGGGCTCTCCAAGACCATCGACGGCGAGAAAGTCCTGGACAATATCAGCTTCACCCTGGGACACGACGACAAGGTCGCTTTCGTTGGAAGCAACGAACTTGCCAAGACTGTTCTCTTCAAGATCCTGATCGGCGAGATGGAGCCGGACGAAGGAACATACAAGTGGGGCGTGACCACCTCACAGGCATACTTCCCGAAAGATTTCGGCGGAGAGTTTGACAAAGACTACACCATCACAGAATGGCTGACCCAGTATTCAGAAAATAAGGACGTCACCTACGTCCGCGGTTTCCTCGGAAGGATGCTCTTCTCCGGCGAAGACGGAGTGAAGAGGCTGACCGTTCTCTCCGGAGGAGAGAAAGTGCGCTGCCTGCTCTCCAAGATGATGATCTCCGGCGCCAACGTGCTCCTTCTCGACGAGCCCACCAACCATCTCGACATGGAGGCGATCACCGCACTCAACACCGGACTGATCAAATTCAAGGGCGTGCTGCTCTTCACCTCCAGAGACCATCAGATCGTACAGACCACCGCAAACCGGATCATGGAGATCGTACCCGGCGGACACCTGATCGATAAGATCACCACCTACGATGAGTATCTGGAAAGCGACGAGATGGCAAGAAAGAGACAGACCTACTCCGTCCAGACAGAGGATGAGGACTGAGGAATCGCGAGATCGTTCTCTAATAGATAAGGTCAGTCCGAAAACCGGGAGGAACGGTTGAGGACGTATTCGTACGAGGGGACATGATCGGCTCAGGTTCCGCTCCGAGCCCCGGGAAATACTAAGGACTCTGAAAACCGGCTAAAAACAAGCCTTACCATGGCACAACTCGCCTTTGGCTCAAACAGTACCATGGTAAGACTTAACGCCGGTTTCCAGAGTCCTAACTATTTCCACGTCCCTCTCCGAAGTCACCTGCTCCGCCCACGTCCCCTCCTCCGAAAGGCGTCCCAAGCCGGTCTCCCCGGTTTTCTACTCTCCCCCGATCAGAACGATCCCCAATTTCCCACTCCTCAATCTCAAAATCCAAAACAAGGGAGGGCTTACGGCTAAACAATCCACTTGTAACAGCCGTAAGCCCTCCCATCTATCCAACAATTTTTCCCTCCCGACCGGAAGGCCCCAGGGAGCCGCGCCCCCTTCAGGGGGCGCATCCTCCCGGACCCCCTCCAAACCTGCCGGGGAGATAACCCAGCCGGAGGGATGCATCGTGCTGACCAAGGACCGTTAAAACAACGCCGGCACTTGGCGCGCGTCCTTTGCGCGCCTACGTACCGCTGCGTTGTTTTCCGAGCGGGAGCGTGTCCGCAGGCAGTACGATACATCCCCTCCGGCGGACACCTTCCCCCTCCCCGCCAGCTTTGAAGGTCAGACTTTCTTCATACACGTCACCGCCATCGCCCCCGGTCCGATATGGCACGCCACACTCAGGGACAGCGGTCCTTCCACCAGTTCATATCCGGGGAAGCGCTCCAGGATCTCGCCTCTCCACTCTTTCGCGTCCTCTTCACTGCAGGTATACGCCATTCCCAGCACCATCTGGTCTTTCACGTCGGCAAACCGCTCATTCAGGTCTTTCTCAATGGCATTGAGCATGGTCTTTTTCGCTGCTTTCCATCCCCGCACCTTCGCAAAGGCGTCCAGCTTCTCTCCCTGGATCTGCAGGACAGGTTTCAGATTCAGGACCGTCCCGATGGCTGCCGCCGCAGGGGTGATCCTTCCGCCCTTCTTCAGATATTTCAGGGTGTCTACCGTGATATAGATGCTGGACATAAGTTTTTCTTCCTCGAGGATCTCTTTGATCTCTCTCGCGGATTTTCCTTCATCCCGAAGTCTCATCGCATCGTAGACAGACTGCTCCTGTGTAACGGAAATACGCTGATTGTCTACAACCTGTACCCTGCCTCCATATTCACCCGCAATGGACATTGCGGTGGAGCAGCTGCTGCTCAGGCCGCTTGACATCGGGATATGCACGATCTCATCATACTCCTTTAGGACCTTCTCCCAAAGTTCCATGACATCCCCGGGCGAAGGCTGGGATGTAGAGATGTCAGAATCTTCCCCAAGTTTTTTATAAAACTCTTCCTGCGTCAGCGTGATATCCTCCAGAAAAAGTTCTCCGTCAATGAAAAACGGCATTGGGAACACATAGATTCCCAGTTCTTTCCCCCTGCTCTGGGTGATCCCGCTGTTGCTGTCTGTGATGATAGCAAGTTTACTCATTGATCTCTCCTCATTGATAATGTCTGATTTTGAACTAATTCTTAAAACTGTGTATCGGCGCCGGGATCCTTCCCTGTCTGCTTATGAAGGTCTCGCACCCGAATCCGTTGACCGGCATGATCGGCGCATAGCCAAGGAGCCCGCCGAACTGTGCTGTCTCTCCCACGTCTTTTCCGATCACCGGGATCAGGCGCACCGCCGTTGTCTTCTGGTTCACCATACCGATCGCCATCTCGTCCGCGATGATGCCGGAGATCGTTGCAGCCGAAGTCTTTCCCGGGATGGCGATCATGTCAAGCCCTACCGAGCAGACACAGGTCATGGCTTCCAGCTTCTCCAGGGTCAGAGAACCTGCGTTCACCGCATCGATCATCCCCTGGTCCTCGCTGACCGGGATGAACGCGCCGCTCAGGCCCCCGACATAGGAGGACGCCATGACGCCGCCTTTCTTCACCTGGTCATTTAACAGCGCGAGCGCCGCTGTCGTACCGGGCGCCCCCACTCTCTCCAGGCCGATCTCCTCCAGGATCTCCGCCACGCTGTCGCCCACATCCGGAGTCGGAGCCAGCGAGAGGTCCACGATACCGAAAGGAACGCCCAGACGCTGGGACGCCTCGCCTGCCACGAGCTGTCCCACACGGGTCACCTTGAACGCGGTCTTTTTGATCGTCTCACAGAGTTCCTCAAAGCCTTTTCCTCTGACTTTCTCCAGCGCTTTCTTTACCACGCCCGGACCGCTGACGCCTACGTTGATCACCGCATCCGCCTCGGTCACTCCGAGGAAGGCTCCCGCCATGAACGGATTGTCATCCGGGGCATTGCAGAAGACCACCAGCTTTGCGCATCCGAGAGAATCCCGGTCCGCTGTCGCCTCCGCCGTTGCTTTTACCATCTCCCCGCAGAGACGGACTGCATCCATATTGATGCCGGTCTTGGTGGACCCTACGTTCACGGAACTGCAGATTCGCTCCGTCTGGGAGAGGGCCTGGGGAATGGAACGGATCAGGTTCTCATCGCTCTTTGTCATCGCCTTGGATACAAGAGCGGAATACCCGCCGATGAAATTCACTCCCACTTTGTCTGCCGCCTTATCCAGCGTCTTTGCGATCGTCACAAAATCCTCCGGCGTCTTACATGCCGCGCCGCCTACCAGAGCGATAGGTGTCACGGAGATCCTCTTGTTCACGATGGGGATCCCGAATTCTTTCTCGATATCCTGTCCTGTGGAGACCAGGTCCTTTGCCAGCGTTGTGATCTTCTCATAGATCTTCCGGTTCAGTTCGTCCAGGTCAGAGTCGATGCAGTCGAGAAGGCTGATCCCCAGAGTGATGGTCCTCACGTCCAGGTTCTCATGCTCGATCATCTTGTTCGTCTCTGATACTTCATACATATTGATCATAGTCTTTTTCCTCGCGTTCTTCTGATTTACAGTCTGTGCATCTTCTCAAAGATCTCTTCCCTCTGGCAGCGGATGTTCACGCCGATCTCCTGTCCCAGCGCTTCCATCTCGTCACAGACTGCGGTAAAATCTTTTTTCAGGTCTGTGACATCCACGATCATCATCATGTTGAAATATCCCTGGATGATGGTCTGTGAGATATCCAGGATGTTGATCTCATTCTCCGCAAGATACGTGCAGACCTTTGCTATGATCCCTACCGTATCCTTTCCAAGTACCGTGACAATACATTTCTTCATCTTCATTTCCTCCTGTGGAGCAAAGCCGGTCTTGCGGCTCCGCCTTTCGCTTATTTGAAATACTGCTCTGACACTGCCGGCAGCTGCTCAGACTGTAACGATCTGCGAGACCGTGTCCCGATTCGCCACAAACATATCCAGGTCTTCCCCTTTATAGTCATTGTCTGCCAGAGTGACCTCCAGCTTCACCGTCTCGTAGGCAAGCCTCGCATAGTTGTTCTCCTTGCTCAGATGCCCGAGAATGATGTGCTTCAAATTATCATGTAGTATATCACAAAGGAGCCTGCCTGACAATTCATTTGACAAATGACCTTTTTCTCCCAGGATACGCTGTTTCAGATAATACGGATAACCGCCCACTTCCAGCATATGGATATCATGGTTTGCCTCCAGGAGGACTGCATCCAGATCTCTCAGATGTTCTACCGTATACCCGTCATATTTTCCCAGATCCGTTGCCACAGCGACGGATTTTCCGCCGCACTCCATCCGGTAGCCGGACGGTTCGTTGGCGTCATGGGAAATGGCGAAAGGGTTCACCGTGATATCCCCCAGGACAAAAGGTTCGTCCGTATGTATGGGATGGAACAGCCCGTCCGGCATCTTTCCCAGACCGGAATAGCTTAAGATCCCGTCGATCGTCCCCGGAGTCGCATAGATGGGGACCTCGTATTTCCTGCTGAACACCCCCAGACCCTGGATATGGTCGGAATGTTCATGGGTGATCAGGATCCCGTCAACCTCATCCCCCTTGATCTCCAGCTCTTTTAAGCCTTCCTCGATCCTCTTTTTACTGATTCCCGTATCTACGAGCAGGTGCGTATCGTCGCTCCCCACGTAGATACAGTTGCCGCTGCTCCCGCTGGCAATGCTGCACAATCTCATAATCTGTCTCCTATTTGTCTCATTGTATTTTCAAACGTCCCGCTGTTGTCGATGACCACGCCGCATGCCCTGCGGAACTCTTCTTCCCCGGGCTGGGACGCGATCATGGAACTGATCTTTTCGTCCGTATAACCTCTTGATGATCTCAGGCGTTCCCTGCGCACATCCTCCCGCACATAGATATACCAGAGTTCGTCACAGAGTTCTGCCCCCACATCGGGAAGGAGGGCTGCCTCCACCACATAGAGCCGTGTTCCTGCTGCCGCCTTCTCCCGGATATCCGCGCGCACTGCATCGAGCACCGCGGGATGGACGATCCGGTTTAGCAGCCTCAGCTTCTCCGGATCCGAAAAGACGCAGGCTCCAAGCTTCCCCCGGTCCAGTTCTCCGTCTGCCCCCACGATCTCTGCCCCGAAGGCTTCCACGATCCGGGCAAAGCACTCTGTCCCGCTCCGCTGAAGTTCTCTCGCCGTCTCATCCATCTGACAGACAGCCGCACCGTATCTCTCTTTTAGCGCATTCAGCACCTCACTCTTCCCGGAGCCAACGCCCCCGGTAATACCGATCACTCTCATCTTCTGGTCTCCTCGTCTTCCGCTCCGGTCTGTCTGCCTACTTTGCCTCATACCAGCTGTGTCCCGTGTGCATATCCGCGATCAGCGGTACGGACAGTTCCGCTGCGTTCTCCATCTGGTCTTTCAGCAGTGCTTTGACCTCTTCCACTTCCGCTTCCGGCGCTTCGATCAGAAGTTCATCGTGCACCTGCAGGATCAGCCTGGACTTCATCTTCCGCTTCCTCAGTTCTCTGTCCACCCCTATCATGGCGATCTTGATAATGTCTGCCGCGCTTCCCTGGATGGGCGCGTTCATCGCCACCCTCTCTCCGAAGTTCCTCTGCATAAAGTTGCTGGACTTCAGTTCCGGAACCGGTCTGCGCCGTCCGTATAAGGTGACAGCGTATCCTTTCTCCTTCGCATGCGCCACCGAATCATCCAGGAACTTCTTGATCCCCGGATAACTCTCGAAATAATGTTCAATATACTGCGCCGCCTCCTTGCGGGTGATACTCAGGTCCTGGCTGAGCCCGAAGGAGCTGATGCCGTAGACGATCCCGAAGTTGACCGCCTTGGCATTCCTTCTCTGAAGGTCCGTGACCTCGTCAAACGGCGTGTGGAACACCTGGGACGCAGTCATCCGGTGGATATCCTTTGCCTCCCTGTACGCCTGGATCAGCTGTTCATCCCCTGAACAGTGCGCCAGGATGCGCAGTTCGATCTGGGAATAGTCTGCGTCTACAAAGACGCATCCTTCTTCCGGCACAAATACCTTTCGGATCAGGCGTCCCAGTTCCATCCTCACCGGGATGTTCTGCAGATTCGGCTCCGTGCTGCTGATCCGCCCGGTAGCGGTGATCGTCTGGTTGAATTTCCCGTGGATCCGCCCGTCGCTGCCGATGAACACGGCAAGTCCGTCCGCATAGGTTGACTTGAGCTTCGCAAGCTGGCGGTACTCCAGGATCTTCGCCACGATGGGATGATCCGGCGCCAGTTTCTCCAGAACGTCCGCCGCCGTGGAGTACCCGGTCTTTGTCTTCTTGGCGTGGGGCATCTCGAGTTTTTCAAAGAGGATCACGCCCAGCTGTTTCGGGGAGTTGATATTAAACTCCTCCCCCGCCATCTCGTATATTTCCTTTTCCAGCTCCACGATCCGTCCGCCGAGCCGGTCTCCGTAGGCTTTCAGCTCATCTGCCTCCACCTTCACGCCTGCCCGTTCCATCCGGTAGAGCGTGAACACGAGCGGCATCTCGATCTCCCGGAAGAGACGGTCCATGCCGGTCTCTTCCAGCTTTTTCTCAAGGACGGGCACAGAGGCAAACGCTGTGTAAGCCTCATAGCATGCCTTCATCCCCTCATCCAGCTTCTCATCGACAAGGATCCCCAGGTGCTCCCGCGCCACATCCTCGTAGTCATAGTCATTCTTTAAAGGGTTCAGCAGATAAGCCGCCACGATCACATCAAACGCATTCTCTGCCACAATACCGTCTTCCCGTTCCTCCGCGTCACTGTTTTTCCCAGTCAGGTAAGGCAGATATTCTTTGAGCCCGCACATGGCGAACGTCTTCACCTTCCCGGCCAGACAAAAAAGCTTTCCGAACAGATAGTCCATATCCGTGTCCATATCACAGGGAATCGAATAGATCCTGTCCGGTCCGTACGCGATGGCGATCCTTCCAAACCCGGAAGGATGGGCAAAGAGAGGCAGTACATTCCCCGGGTCTTTCGACACCGCCGCGCCGACTCTCTCCGCCTCTTCCGCCTCCGCAAAGATCCTCTCGATCTCTTCACGGTCCGTCACCTCGGCAAAACTCTTCTCGATCTCATTGGCGGAGATGCCCGTATCAAAACGGCTCAGCATATTCTTGAACTGAAGCCGCTTGAAGATCTCATGTGCTTCCTCTGTGTAGGGATCTCCCAGACGGGCGCCTTCTATATCAAATCCGATCTCCGCATGTGTCTCAATGGTCGCCAGCACCTTGCTCATCTTCGCCTGTTCCCAGTACTCTTTGATATTCTTGCTGGCTCTCGGCGGTTTCAGTTCATCCGCATGCTCGTATGCATTTTCAATGGTCTTATAATCCTGGATGATCTTAGTGGCAGTCTTCTCGCCAATGCCCGGCACACCGGGGATATTGTCCGCCGTATCTCCCATGAGTGCCTTTACGTCGATAAACTCTGTGGGAGTCACACCGTACTTTGCTTCCACTTCCGCCGCGTTATAATCCTCAACCTCGGTCTTTCCCTGCTTCGTCTTGGGGATCCGGATCTTCACATGCTCCGTGGCAAGCTGAAGGGTATCCCTGTCCCCGGAGATAATGGATACGTCCATTCCCCGCTCCTCGCACAGGCAGGAGATGGTCCCCAGAAGGTCGTCCGCCTCCAGCCCTTCCTTCTCGATGGTGTCAATGTTCATTGCCCGGAGGACGTCCTTGATGACCGGGACCTGCTGGCGGAGTTCCTCCGCCATAGGCTTTCTCGTCCCCTTGTAGCCGGCAAACATTTTATGCCGGAAAGTCGGGGCATGGACATCAAAGGTCACGGTCAGATACTCCGGCTTCTCCTCGTCCAGGATCTTGAACATGATATTTAAAAATCCGTACACCGCGTTGGTGTGGAGCCCTTCCGAATTTGTCAGGTCGGGCACGCCGTAGAAGGCACGGTTTAAGATACTGTGTCCGTCTATCAGTACGATCTTTTCTCTCATAAGATAATCTCCTTTTTTTCTGGCGCCGGACTTTCCCGGCGCCGCCATTACTAAAGTATACACTAAAAACATTGCTTTTTAAAGGCTGTTTTTATTGTGTCTTTTTCGGGATTTTGATATATTAACAAGTGGAACTCATAACTATGGATAACACACAGAAATATGGATCCGGCCAATGAGCCGGCTGCAGAATATGAACAGAAAAAGGAGAATAAAAATATGGATGGAATTATCTTTGATGTTGACGGGACCCTCTGGGATTCCACTGATTCCGTGACCGAATCCTGGAACCTGGCGATCCGGGAAAACTCAGATCTGGATCTGACGATAACAGCTGAGATCCTGAAAGGGCTGTTCGGCAAGACCATGACTGAGATCGCGAACGCGCTCTTCCCTTCCCTTCCCGAGAAAGAACGGATGGAATTCCTCGACGTCTGCTACGATTACGAAAACCGCCACCTGGAGACACATCCCGGCGACCTGTACGAAGGCGTTGTCGATACGCTTCAGAAACTGGCGGAAAAATATCCTCTCTACATCGTGAGCAACTGCCAGTGCGGATATATCGAAGTGATGATAAAGACGTCGGGCATCGGATCCCTGATCCGGGATCATCTCTGTTTCGGCGAGACCGGTACCCCGAAAAGCGAGACGATCCGCGCTCTGATGGAACGCAACGGGCTGAAAGACGTGGTCTACGTAGGCGACACTCAGGGAGATGCAGACGCCTGCAAAGCTGCTGGTGTGCCCTTCGTGTTCGCGGAATACGGTTTCGGGGACGTGCCGGATGCTGAGGATCGCATCAGTAAGATATCTGAACTCTGCGGGATGTATCTGTGACTAGACCATCAGTATTATTTTATTCTGCTAGTAATTGTTTTTTCTTTCTCAAATGTGTATAATAAAGAAGATATAGCAGGTTTTATGCATTAAATTATTTGGAACGTATATTTACAAAGAGATATATTCTCCATATATCCTATAAATACTGGGGGTTTGTAAATGAAATATACTGATTTTGGAAGGAGAATCCGTGAGGAAAGAAGAAAACTTGGTTTAACTCAGGAAAAACTGGCAGAAGATGTGAACCTTTCCACTGCATATATCGGACAGATCGAGCGCGGTGAAAGAAGTCCTACCCTTGAAAACATCATCACGATCGCCAACCGGCTCTGAGTGACTGTAGACTACCTTCTTACAGATTCTGTAAATCCTGCCGGGAATATTTCTATGAATCTTTGGCTTCAATTAATGGATGGCCGGACAGAACAGGAACAGCAGATGGCTGTCAATGTCATAAAGGCAATGTTTAATTCTCTCGATACAACAGAAAAAAACGTCAAATAAAAATTCCCGGGAACTCAGGCGTAAATCAATCTGTTTACGCCCGGCTTCCCGGGAAATTAAGATGCCGCTGGCCGGACTCGAACCGGCACGGGGTGAACCGCTTGATTTTGAGTCAAGTGCGTCTGCCAATTCCGCCACAGCGGCTGAAAAATACTGAGGAGGATGGGGTTTCCTTCCTCCCCAGACCGGATAATATCTTACCATATCCGGCTTTTTTTTTCAACACTTTTTCATTTATTTGATCAGCTTCTTCCCGATCTCAAAGCAGTCAAACGTCGCGAAGTAATCTGCCGGAGTCTCAGCGCGGCGGATCATCTGCACGCTTCCGTCCTCTTTCAGGAGCAGTTCCGCAGATTTCAGCTTTCCGTTGTAGTTATATCCCATGGAGAAGCCGTGTGCTCCTGTGTCATGGATGATCAGATAATCTCCCATGTCGATCTTCGGCAGCATCCGGTCGATCGCGAACTTGTCATTGTTCTCGCAGAGGGATCCGGTCACGTCATACTTGCAGTCGCAGGGCGCGTCCTCCTTGCCAGCAACAGTGATGTGATGATATGCGCCATACATCGCCGGGCGCATCAGGTTGACCGCGCAGGCATCCACACCGATATACTCCTTGTAAGTATGTTTCTCATGGATCGCTTTCGTGACAAGGCATCCGTAAGGCGCCATCATATAGCGTCCAAGTTCTGTATAGATCGCCACATCGCCCATTCCTGCCGGAACAAGAACTTCCTCGTATACCTTCCGCACGCCCTCGCCGATGGCACGGATATCATTCGGCTCCTGGCCCGGTCTGTACGGGATACCGATCCCGCCGGAGAGATTGATAAACGCAATGTGCACTCCGGTCTCCTCCGCCAGTCTTACCGCCTGCTCGAACAGCACCTTTGCCAGCATCGGATAATAGTCGTTCGTCACAGTATTGCTGGCAAGGAATGCATGTATACCAAATTCTTTCGCGCCCTTTTCTTTCAGGATCTTGAACGCTTCTGTGATCTGCTCTGTGGTCATCCCGTATTTCGCATCCCCTGGGTTGTCCATGATATCGTTGCTGATCTTAAACAGCCCGCCGGGATTGTAACGGCAGCTGATCGTCTCCGGGATGTGCCCGATCGCCTTCTCCAGGAAATCGATGTGCGTGATGTCATCCAGGTTGATGATCGCCCCCAGCTTATCCGCCAGCACAAAGTCCTCCTCCGGCGTGTCATTGGAAGAGAACATGATATCATGCCCTGTGATCCCCACTGCGTCGGAGAGCATCAGTTCTGTGTAGGAGGAGCAGTCGCTGCCGCAGCCGTACTCCTTCAGGATCTCCATCAAGAACGGGTTGGGCGTTGCCTTTACCGCAAAATATTCTTTATAACCCGGATTCCATGAAAACGCCTCTTTCAGCGCTTTCGCATTCTCCCGGATCCCCTTCTCGTCATAGAGATGAAAGGGTGTCGGATACTGTTTTACGATCTCTTCGATCTGTTCTTTTGTAACAAATGTCTTTTTACTCATCCTTCGCTTTTTCTCCTTTTCGTATTTTGATCAGTTCGATCTCGTTTGCCAGGGCATTCTTGAATACCGTAACAAAATTTCTCTGTCCCGAGTACAGGCAGGTGTTCATGCTTCCCTGTCCGTACTCTCCCGAGAGTACATATTTCGAATCTGTGATCAGCCCGATCTGTTTCTCCTTCGGACCTGAGACATAGATGACCGCCCCCGGAAGTTTAAAACTGCCTTTTCCGCCGTCCGTCACAAGGACCACCTTTTTTCCTGCAGACAAGAGCGCTTCCAGCTGCGGACGTACCTCTTCAAGGCAGGATGTGGAACCGGAGAGATAAACCCGTTCTTCTGCCCTCTCCAGGAGGTTCAGCATCTTATTCCGGATATTCTCCTCGCCTTCCACCGTGATATAACCGTCTTCACTTTCGGTCTCGCTTGGAAGGTTCGCAGACAGCCACGCCATCTCCTCCTCCATGCGCCGGAGACGGTTCCCGCAGAATTCCTCCAGCCGGACCGGGATATAACGCTTTGCCGACTCCTCCACCAGATAAGCGGCGCCTTTCTCAACAAGCGCCGCAAGGCTTGTATAGGCATTGGACCTGGAGATCCCCGCCGCTTTCGCGATCTCATATCCGGACTGTTTTCCCCCGGACAGGAGTTCCCGATAGACCAGAGCCTCCTGCCTGGAAAGCCCGAAGTCTGTCAGATATCGGATAAATCTGTCTTCTTCTGCCATCCTGCTTCCTCTCTCCCGATATTAGTTGTTCTTTTCAGGAACACTATACACCGGTGCAGAGAGGCTGTCAATAGATTTTTCGTACACATCTATTTAATGAGAATATTTTTCATCTTCATCAGACGCAAAGCGCCCCGGGAGGGGTCTGTTCCTCCCGGGGCTTATTCCGGCTGTCCTGCTTCCGAACTGTGATCCGGCGGTCCTGCCGTGCTCTTTTATTATTCTACTGTAGCGATCCTCATCATATTGCTCGTTGTGGAATGCTCCTGCGAGATATTCTGGGACGGGATCCCTGCCGTGAGCACGACCACATCCCCGGGCTCGATAAATTGTTTCACCGTAGCCAGTTCGATCGCTCCGTTACAGATGTCATCCGTTGTATTGAACTTCATCGTCTTCAGCGGTCTCACGCCCCAATAGATAGACATTCTTCTCAGAGTCCTCTCATTCGGCGTGATGCCCAGGATGTCCTGCTTCGGTCTTAACTTGGATACGACCCTTGTGGTCGCACCGGAAACCGAAGGAGTGATGATGCACTTTGCATCCAGGTTTGCCGCCGCAAGAACTGAAGAATATCCGATAGCGCTGGACAGACCGCTCTTGGTATGTCCGCCGTTCTTCTCCAGCATCGCATCATAGTCAAGATGCTGCTCTGTGTTCTCGATGATGTGTACCATCATCTGGAGCGCTTCCAGAGGATATTTTCCCTGCGCAGTCTCTCCGGAGAGCATCACGGCGTCTGTTCCGTCGTATACCGCGTTCGCGACATCTGTCACCTCCGCTCTCGTCGGACGTGGATTGCGGATCATGGAATCCAGCATCTGTGTTGCCGTGATGACTGTCTTAAAGTTTTCATTACATTTCTGGATCATCATCTTCTGAAGGTAAGGCACTTCCTCTGCCGGGATCTCAACTCCCAGGTCGCCGCGGGCTACCATGATGCCGTCCGCTGCGCGGATGATCTCATCGATATTCCGGATCCCCTCCGCATTCTCGATCTTCGCGATGACCGGAACATAGGGCGCGTTCAGTTCTTTCAGATATGCCTTGATCTCAAGGACACACTCCGCGTTTCTCACAAAGGATGCCGCGATAAAATCGATCCCCTGC
>DWXK01000045.1 GCA_019119205.1 Candidatus Mediterraneibacter intestinavium | reverse complement strand
CTTCTGCAACTCTCTTTTGGTACACATTCATGTTCTTACGTGCTGTTCTTTGAATATCAAGTACAAGTTTATGATTACTTGCTATAAAATGCTCATTATCCCAATTTAGCTTATACTTGGATATAATATTCAAAAGCATCTCAACATCAGCTTCTATTTCCGATTCTTTTTCAATCTCCAGGAATGAAATTATCTGCCTCTGCATTTTTTCAATTTCACCAAGCTTCTGCTCAACAGAGAATAATGCAACAGCCATCATCATTGTTGCCGGATTAATCGCAGCTACCGTCTGCGTTGTTGTCGTCAGTGGACCTGCGGACTGAAGCTGAGCAAATTTTGACACCCCATCAGCTGTTTTAAACGCACCCCAAAAGTTACCGTTCTTAGCAACCTTTAATGTATCTCCAACTGCTGCATTTGCTAATTGGTAAAGACCAGATGTGTTTATGGTAGTTGTTTGCGAAACAGTCCTAAGAGCTGGGAGCAATGAAGAAACACCCGCACCAAGCGTAGCCAACTGTGCCAAAGGAACACTTAATGTTTTCTGCTCTGGGATTTCCGCACGAGCATCGAATAATAACCCATTAGTAATCTCCATCAATCCATTTTCACTTATTTTTTCTGATGGTACAGGTTCATAATTCGTCATCTTAATAATTTGAGCCATATATATTCTCCTTCAGTGGTCAGTTTTTAACCCGAGACATCAATGCAATACACTCAATATGCACCGTCTCACAAAACTGATCCACCGCCGTCATCTTCTCCACCCTGTACCCTGCGATCTGCATCATCTCCAGATCACGCGCCAGGCTGGTCATCTTACAGGAAATATACACGATCCGCTCCACGCCATAGCTCAGTATCTTCGGCAGTGCCTTCGGGTGTATCCCGTCCCGGGGTGGATCCAGCACGATCACATCCGGCTTCTCTTCCAGTCCATCCAGCACCTCAAATACATCGCCTGCTATGAATTTACAATTGGAGATACCGTTTCTTGCGGCATTTTCCTTTGCAGCCTCAACTGCTTCTTTGACGATCTCCACGCCCACAACTTCGCGGGCTACCGGAGCCAGCACCTGACTGATGGTCCCCGTTCCGCTGAAGAGGTCGAACACTGTCATCCCATGGATATCGCCGATGTACTCACGCACGGTCTCATACAGCACTTCTGCCCCTTTTGTATTCGGCTGGAAAAATGAGAAGGGCGTGATCTTAAACTCCAGACCGAGCAGTTTCTCATAGAAGAAATCCTGTCCGTAAAGAACTCTTGTCTCATCGCTCTTCACCACATCAGAGAGAGAATCGTTCAGGATATGCAGGATCCCCACGATACGCCCCTCCAGTTCCAGCTCCAGAAGTGCCTTTACCAGCGGCTGAAGGTCATGCTCCTCCTGGGTGGTCGTCACCAGGTTGACCAGGATCTCCCCGGTCGTATCTCCCCGCCTCAGAAGCAGATGCCTGAGGTATCCCACATGCTGCATCTTCTTATAATAGCTGACATTTCTCTCCCGGAAATACTCCAGCACGCACACCAGGATCCGGTTCATATCTTCATGCACCAGCCGGCAGTCCGCTGCTGTCAGCACATCATAGGTACTCCCTTTCTTATGCAGTCCCAGTGAGAGCGGACCGTCTTTATATTCATCTCCGAAAGAAAACTCCATCTTGTTCCTGTAGCCGAACTCTTTCGGGCTCGATTTTACTCCCTCGAAGACATACTCTCCCTCCACTGCTTCGTCCATGATCCGGCGGATCTGCCCCTCTTTCATCTTCACCTGTTCTTCGTAGGGCATGGTCTGGTACATACATCCTCCGCATGCCGGAAAGATACTGCATACCGGCCCTCTCGTTTCCAGAGGCGACTTTTCCAGCACTTCCAGCAGCCTTCCTTCTGCATTCCCTTTCTTAAACTTATTGATCACAAACCGGACCTTCTGTCCCGGGATCCCGTTTTTTACCGTGACATATCTGTCCTCCTCCGGAATGTATACGATTCCCTTATTGGGAAAGTCCACCCGTTCTATCGTCCCTTCATAAACTGTTCCTTTTTTCATCCTGTCCTCCAAATTGTCAGAATATTATCATTCCCGTTGGTACACACTGCCGCCGTTAATCGGATAGGGAAAGATTCCTTCCCCTCCCCGCTCACCGCGATACCTCGCTCATCTCGCGGCATTGCCGCTCGATGACCGTTGCCCGTCGGATGCCCGCTCGTGCAAGCACGGCGGTCGCCCTCCGGGCGTATCGCACAAGAAAACAGGCAGGGTGCAGTTCCTCGCCACATCCTGCCTGTTATTTAATTCGTCTGCTCTGTTTATACCTGGTCGTCCTCGCTGAAGTAATCGTCGAAATCATCATCGAAATCGTCCTCAAAGTCTTCCAGGTAATCCGGTGTGAAGAAACGGTATACCGCGTATGCGATAGCTGCTACCGCTGCCACTGCTCCGATGATAGCAAGGATCCAGATCACAGTGTTTTTCTGTTTCTCAGCTTCATTCCTATGCAGAAGTTCCGTTAATTTGGATTCAGCGATCATGTCTTCTATTTTTTTGTTCATAATTCTACACGTCCTTTCCCCACCCCGCGGGCGGCGGTTACTTTCTGTTATTATACCACTATCATTTTCAGATTACTACTAATTTGTGCCAAATTCTCAAGCAAATTCTAGCAGTTCGTTACAGTTCACACTGTAACAGCAGTTCTCAAGAAAGCTTCACCAGTTTCGCAAACATGGCGAACATCTTCCGGACCCCTGCGCTGTCAAATTCGACGGTCACTTCATAGTCCCGACCGCCCTCTTTGATCTCCAGGACAGTTCCTTCCCCGAACTTCACATGGCGTACCCGGTCGCCCACTCCATAAGAAAGTTTTCCTTCTTTTTCTGCCGTAAGCTGGCTTCCTTTCTGAAGAGCTGAAAAAGGCTGTTTCCCTGACACAGCCGCAAACGGCTGAGCGCGAAATGCCTGCTTCGCGTGGGAATATGTATTCTGTACCGGGACCTCTGTCCCCTCCTCGATCTTCTTATTTCCGGTGTCGATCAGGTTCATCGGGATCTCTTTCACAAAACGTGACAGCTTATTATACTGGGTCTCTCCCCGGACCATCCTGCGTCTCGCGCAGGTCAGTGTCAGCTCTCTCTCCGCCCGGGTTATTCCCACATAGCAGAGCCTGCGCTCCTCCTCCAGGTCCTCATTATCATCGGAGGTGATCGTCATATAGCTTGGGAAAAGCCCGTCTTCCATCCCTGCCAGATAAACATGGGGGAACTCAAGCCCTTTGGCGCTGTGGAGTGTCATAAGGACCACGTAGTCCTGGTCTTCCTCCAGGCTGTCGATATCCGCGACCAGAGCCACCTCCTCCAGAAAGCCGCTCAAAGTCGGCTCTTCATCTCTGTCCTGGCAGTCCTCCTCGTATGCCGCCGCCTTGTTGAGGAGCTCATCGATATTCTCGATCCTGGCTTCTGCCTCCACTTTATCCTCTGACTCAAGGCTTTCTATGTATCCTGTCTTCTCCAGGATCTCCCGCAGAAGGTCGGAAATACTCTCCTGGTCTGCACGTCCTTTAAAATACTCGATCAGCGCGGCAAAGGAATCCAGCTTTGAGGCGCTCCTTCCCACGCCCGGGATCAGCTCCGGGGCCATCAGCGCCTCGTAAAATCCGATCCCACGCTCCGCCGCGGACTCCTGGATCCGGTTGATAGTAGTAAGCCCGATCCCCCGCTTCGGGACATTGATGATCCTTCTCACGGCAAGGTCGTCCTGCCCGTTATCCACAGTCTTCAGGTAAGCCAGAAGATCTTTGATCTCCCTTCTCGCATAGAAGTTGATCCCGCCAACGATCTTATAAGGAATGTTCATCGCGATAAACTTCTCCTCAAAGAGACGCGACTGGGCGTTCGTCCGGTACAGGACCGCATTGTCATTGTAAGACGCCCCCTCCCGGACTCCTCTCCGGATATCTTCGGCGATAAACTCCGCCTCGTCATAGGCAGTGTCAAACTGTCTCAGATGGACCTTCTCGCCCTCTCCGTTATCAGTCCACAGAGTCTTTTCCTTCCGCCCTTTGTTGTTGCTGATCACGCCGTTGGCCGCATCCAGGATATTCCCGGTGGAACGGTAGTTCTGCTCCAGCTTGATGACATGGGCGTCCGGAAATTCATGTTCAAAATCCAGGATGTTGCGGATATTCGCCCCCCGGAATTTATAGATGGACTGGTCGTCATCTCCCACCACACACAGGTTTTTATACTTTCCCGCGAGCAGGCTGACCAGCCGGAACTGTACCGTGTTCGTATCCTGGTACTCGTCCACCATGATATATCGGAACCTTTCCTGGTAATATTCCAGCACATCCGGCTGGGTCTCGAGAAGCTGCACTGTCTTTACGAGAAGGTCATCAAAATCCAGCGCGTTGTTCGACTTGAGCTGTGCTTCATACTCCCGGTAGACTTTTGCGATCTTCTGCTGACCGAAATCTCCTCCTGCGTTCAGTTCAAACTCGTCTGGAAGGATCATCTCATTCTTCGCGGAAGAGATTGCAGAAAGAAGGCTCCTCTCCTTGAACACTTTCGTGTCGATATCCACCTTGCGGCATACTTCCTTCATCAGTGTCTTCTGGTCGTCTGTATCATAGATCGTAAACCGGTTCTCATATCCCAGCCTCTCGATGAAGCGCCGCAGGATCCTCACGCACATGGAATGGAACGTGCTCACCCAGATGCTCTCCGCCCCGAAAGCCACCAGAGAATCCACTCTCTGTCTCATCTCCTCGGCAGCCTTGTTTGTAAATGTAATGGCAAGGATATTCCACGGATTGACTCCTCTCTCATCGATCAGATAAGCGATGCGGTGGGTCAGCACTCTGGTCTTCCCCGATCCGGCTCCCGCAAGGATGAGCAGCGGTCCGTCCGTGTGCAGCACCGCTTCTTTCTGTGGTCCGTTTAATGTATCGTATATGCTCATAATCTTCTCCTGTTCTTTCAGTAATTATCATTATCAGATACCCCTCCCCGATTGTCAACCTGACTCCAGCAATTTTTTTGCCATCCACCCGGATTTTATGATATTATAGATAAGTTGGCGTCCGCAAAGACGCCTCTGTTTCTACGAACAGATCAATCTGACAGAAAGGAATCGTTCTTATGTTGAAAACAATCGAACAGATCAACAGCGCAGTCAACGGCTTTGTCTGGGGTATCCCCGCCATGGTCTGCATCATCGGCGTTGGACTGCTGCTCAGTTTTCGGACGCGCTTTATCCAGTTCCGAAAGTTCGGATATACCTTTAAGACAACTCTGGGTCCCCTCTTCCACAAAAAGGAAGCCGCGGAAGGCTCCATCACGCCGTTCCAGGCGGTCTGCACCGCGCTTGCGGCAACCGTAGGCACAGGAAATATCGCCGGCGTGGCAGGCGCCATCGCCATCGGCGGTCCCGGAGCGGTTTTCTGGATGTGGATCTCAGCACTCCTAGGGATGTGCACCAAATTCTCTGAAGTGACTCTCGCGGTCCATTTCCGTGAAAAAAACAAGCACGGCGACTGGGTAGGAGGTCCCATGTATTATATCAAAAACGGACTGGGACCGAGATGGCGCTGGATGGCATATGTTTTCGCCCTGCTCGGCGTACTCACCGTATTCGGTACCGGAAACGCCACCCAGGTAAATACGATCACCTCCGCCATCAACACAGCGCTCCTCAATTTCCATGTAATCGACGCCTCCGCGGTATCCACATCCAGCCTGATCATCGGTATCATCATCACGGTCCTGATCGCCATGATCCTTCTCGGCGGGATCAAACGGATCGGAAAGGTTGCGGAAACGCTCGTGCCGTTTATGGCTCTCCTCTATGTGATCCTGGCACTGGGCGTCATCATGCTGAACATTGAGCGCGTCCCCGGCGTGTTCGCCTCCATTTTCGAGGGTGCCTTCAATCCCGCCTCCGTCACAGGCGGCGTGGTCGGAAGCTTCTTCCTGAGCATGCAGAAAGGTGTGGCAAGAGGGATCTTTTCCAACGAGGCAGGACTGGGGACCGGCTCCATCGCCCATGCCACGGCAGACACAGATTCTCCGGTCAAACAGGGATTTTTCGGGATCTTCGAAGTGTTCATGGACACCATCGTCATCTGTACCATGACTGCCCTGGTCATTCTGTGCAGCGGCATCCCGGTGGGCTACGGGAACGATGCAGGAGCCGAACTTACGATCACCGGATTTACCTACACCTACGGAAACTGGGTCTCCATCTTCACTGCCGTCGCGCTCTGTTGCTTTGCCTTCACGACGATCCTCGGCTGGGGGCTTTACGGGACCAGATGCATTGAATTTATATTCGGCTCATGGATCATCCGCCCGTTCATGGTCGTTTACTCTCTCGTCGCCATCATCGGCGCGACTGCGGACCTGGGGCTTCTCTGGAGCGTAGCTGAAACGTTTAACGGACTGATGTCCATCCCGAACCTGATCGCGCTGTTCCTTTTATCCGGAACGGTGGCAAAGCTTGTTAAAGATTATTTTAAAAATCGTTGACCAAAACGCTTGTCATACGGTTTTCGATACTATATAATGACCATATTGGGGTGATAATGATATGAAGATAGATACAAATGATATACTGAACAGCATCATGGAAAGCCTTTCACACATCGATCATATCCGGGCGGAAGAGATTCCGAACATCAATCTGTATATGGATCAGGTCACCACATTTATGGACGAACAGCTCGCTTCTACCAAGCGCTACGATGACGATAAGATCCTGACCAAGACAATGATCAACAATTACACGAAAAACCATCTCCTCCCGCCGCCCGTGAAGAAGAAATACTCCAAGGAGCATGTACTGATCCTTATCTTTATCTATTATTTTAAGAGCATCCTCTCCATCAAAGATATCGAGACAGTGCTGAAGCCCCTGACGGAAAAATATTTCTCGGGCGAAACGTCCCTGGATCTTTCTTCCATCTACGAAGAGATCTGCGGGATCGAAAAGGACCGGGTGGAACCGCTGAAAGAAACGGTAAAGGCTGCCTACGAAAAGTCTCTCTCAGCATTTCCGGACCTTCCAGACGGGGAAGACCGCGACGAGCTGAAACTTTTCGCATTTATCTGCAGTCTGAGTTTTGACGTCTACCTGAAAAAAGCGATGATTGAAAAGCTGATCGACGAGCTGGAAGACAAGAAAAAAGAAAAGAACTGAATTTTGATGTGAGTTTACCAGAGCCAGATCCTTACGGATCTGGCTCATATCATTCACGCATCACTGCGCTCCGTCTTCTTTATCCAGTCTCTCAAACACCATGTCATAACCATCGTTGCCGTAATTCAGAGAGCGGTTCACCCTGCTGATCGTTGCAGTGGAAGCACCCGTCTTTTCCGCGATCTCAAGATACGTCTTCTGCTCTCTCAGCATCCTTGCCACCTCGAACCGCTGTGACAGGGAGAGAAGCTCGTTGATCGTACAGATATCTTCAAAAAATGTATAACATTCTTCTTTATTTTCCAGACTGAGGATAGCGCGAAACAGATAATCGACTGCTTCTGTCCTGATTTTTTTACTCATGATTTTCAGACTCCTTCATTGACTTTTAAGCTGTCCCTATATTTTAGCACATTAAATTCTTAAAGTCTACAGTTTTTTCACCGTTACGTCTTCTTCTTTTAATAGGTCAGCCCGCGCCGGGTATGCATGCGGTCAGGAGTCAGGGGCGGACCGCTCACCGTACCGGAGGCTCATTCAGCGCCGGGATATATCTTCTGAGAAGGTCCATGTTCAGAGTAGCTACAAGTTCTTCCGGGAAATCACATGCAGCCAGCACTTCCATGACATTCGTAAAATTCCCCGCATCCACGTTCACATGGGCGTCGCTCCCTGTCGTGACCGGGACTTCATACTGTTTGCACAACTCCAGCATGGTGAGCATATTTTCCCGCGTTCCCTCTCTGCTGCTCTGGGGACGCAGCGATGAATTGTTGATCTCAAGGAGTGTTCCTGTCTCCTTTGCTGTTTTCACCAGCACCTCATAATCGATCGGGAACCTTCCGTCATCAGGATGACCTATGATATTGACATAAGGCTTCTTCATCGTCTCAACGTACGCCCTTGTATTTTCCGCTTCCGTATGTCCTTTTCCGTAACACGGAAGATGGATGCTCGCCACCACGATATCAAGTTCCCTGCATGTTTTCTCCGGCAGATCGATCCGGCCGTCCGGATCCATGATATTGACCTCCGCTCCCATCAGAAGCCGGACTCCCTGCTGGATCCTGGGGACTACATCCAGGTTCTGGAAATAAAACAAGCCGCATGTCCCCGGCATCTCCGGAGCATGCTCCGTGAGCGCCAGCACCTCAAGTCCTTTTGCCGCCGCTGCCGCCGCCATCTCTGTGATCGTGCTGTAAGCATGTCCGCTCGCCAAAGTATGGGAATGTGTATCTGCAATAAATTTCATGATCTAAAAATCCTCCTGTATCTTTTCCTGTTTTCTCCAGACCGGATCCTCCGGTCCTGATCGCGCTTCGCGTAATCATCATACCACATGCGCAGAAAAGGAAGCGCCGCGCAATCATTATACCACATGCGCAGAAAAGGAAGCGCCGCGCAGCGGCATTTACTTTTCAAGCTGTGGCTTGCCCGGTATAATCTCCGCGCAGCGGAGCGGACCGAATCCTTCGGTCCGGATTGCGCTCCGCGCAATCATTATACCACCAGAATACGATTTGTCCAAATGGGAGATACTGAACCGGAGGTGAAAAAATTGAAAAAGAAGACAAACCGTCAGCTGATCGACGATTACGACTATCTTTCCAACGCTGCATCTGTGATGGACTGTACAGGACTGATCCCGTCTCTTCCCGAGACTCAGGAAGAACTGGACTCCTATGAGGACCTGTATCACTATCTCCCACATCCTGCTGCCGGACAGAGAGAGGATCCAAAGGAAAAAAACTGATGTATCATCTATATGGCTCTGCCCCGGTCCTTTTGAAGGATCGGGGAGGCTTTTTTCAACGGCGATGAGCCGAAGTCCGGGCTTGCCCGAGACCTTGGAGACCGCTTGCGATCCCAGAATGTCCGTTTTTAACACTTCTGATGATCCCCCGTCACATTGCCCGCCTTTCTTCGACGTTTTTCGTTTTTATGTTGCATTTTTCCATTGTTCTTATTGTCGCAAAATGATATAATGGGTATGTTGTAAATTTTGTCCATGCCAAAGAGAGGAGTACATAATTATGAAGTGTCCAATATGTGGAAAAGACGTCGAATTGCAGAAGAAGCAGATTGGCACCAGTGAAAACGGTGATCCAATCTTTAATGAATATGCGATCTGCCGCGACTGTAAAAAACAGTGGAACCTTGATAAACAGCGCGCGAAAAAAATGGCAGCAAAAAAAGCGGCTGAACAGGCAGCAAAAGCAGCTGCGGAAAAGCAGGCTCCGTCTGTGAACCCGGCAGAGAAGAAAGCGGAAGTCACGGAGAAAAAGAGCGCTCCGAAATCTGCTCCGGCAAAAACAGCTGCCAGGACAGTTCCGGTAAAAGCGGCTCCAAAAGCCGACGAACAAAAACAGGCTCCGGAACAGCGCCCGAAAAAACGCCGTCCGGAAAACGCACCTGATGCGGAGAAAAAGCCGATGAAAAAACGTCCGGTCAGAGAACAGGCATCCGCAGATGCTTCAGCTGCAGGGGAGAAAGCTGAAGTCAGACGCAAAGCATCCGGGACAAGACCGAGAAAACCGGCAGAACATGCCGAAAGACCGCACGCAGAGGGTTCGGAAGACCGTCCTGCAAAGAAACCGGTAAAGAAACGCCCTGTACGCAGGGAAGAGTCCGACGAAGAGCAGAAATACGGAAACATCCCTTCCGAGAAGGTACGTGCGAAACACGAAAAAGCTGCTCGCAAGGGCTATGAGGAGATGCTCGCGACAGACCCTGACAAAAAACCGGTCAAAAAGAAAAAAGCCGTTTCTGAAAAGACAAAACAAGTCGCTGATATTTCCTCTTCACAGAAAGCAAAGAAAAAATCTGATGACGAGACATCCCGTCTGAAACCGGTCTCAAAAGCCGGGGAAGAAACTTCCCGTAAAAGACCAAAGACAAAAGTAGAGGACTATGACGACTACGACGATGCTGATTATGACGAGTATGACGATTACGATGAAGCAGAACCGAGATTCCGCGCCTTCCGCATCATTCTCGGGATCCTCTCACTGGCAGGATTTGCATTCTTCATCTACAGAGGATTTGTAACCGGTCTGGACAGTGTATCCTCCGGCGACGGTTCCACAGCAGGAATGACTTATATCATCATCGCCCTGTGCATGCTCGTATCTGCACTGCTGTACCTCATCATGCAGAAGAAAAATACGATCTTCGCTTTTCTCCTGCCAATGATCTTCTATCTTGCAAGTGCAGTGTTTGCATTCCTCCGAAGAGGGGATGACATGCAGATCCTCATTGGAGCGATCATCGGAGCTGTACTCGCCGTCATTTCACTGATCCTGGCGATCGTGTCCCGAGGCGGAGATGACTACGATGACGAAGATGATTATGAAGATCCGTTTGAAGATGAGCACGATAATTAGTAAACAGATTTAAATTCAAAAATGATCCTGAACGGAAAAGGCATCTCACAGAAGATGCCTTTTCTTATTCCTTCAAAAGTCTCCTGACTTCCACGGCTCAAACTTCCATGAACCCTTTCTCATCCGCCCCCATATAATACTACGAGAAACAAACAACTCTATGGAGGGATTTATGAAAAAGCGTATTATAGCATGCGCGCTGTCTGTTATCCTCGCCCTCTCCCTGCTGGCAGGATGTTCTCAGGGCACGGACAATGACAGCAGTTCCACATCCACAGCGGATAATGAAAGTTCTGCACCTGCCGGCGGATCAGAGGCAGCGGGGACAGAAGAGAAAAAAGAACTGACAAAAGTGACCTTGAACGAAGTGGCGCACTCCATCTTCTACGCGCCCATGTATGTGGCGATCGAGGAAGATTACTTCGCAGATGAGGGGATCGAACTGGATCTTGTCTGCGGATTTGGCGCAGACAAAACAATGACCGCTGTCATCTCCGGCGAGGCGGACATCGGATTTATGGGATCAGAGGCGTCGATCTACACATACAATGAAGGCGCGACAGACTATGTGGTAAACTTCGCCCAGCTCACACAGCGGGCAGGAAATTTCCTCGTAGCGCGGGAAGAGATGCCTGACTTCACCTGGGAGGACTTAAAAGGCAGTCTCGTCCTCGGCGGCAGGAAAGGCGGAATGCCTGAGATGGTCTTTGAGTATATCCTGAAAGAGAACGGCATCGATCCGGAAACAGACCTGGAGATCAACCAGAATATCGATTTTGGCTCCACCGCCGCCGCATTCGCGGAAGGGCAGGGAGACTTCACCGTGGAGTTTGAACCTGGAGCCACTTCCCTGGAATCAGAAGGGAAAGGTTATGTTGTCGCCTCTTTAGGCGAGGACAGCGGCTATGTCCCCTATACTGCGTTCAGTGCGAAAAAGAGTTATATCGATGAAAACCCTGACATTATACAGGGATTCACCAACGCGCTCCAGAAGGGCATGGATTACGTCCAGACGCACACACCGGAAGAGATCGCTCAGATCATTGAGCCTCAGTTCCCCGAAACAGACCTGGATACGATCACGACCATCGTGACACGGTACTATGACCAGGATACGTGGAAGAGCAATCTGATCTTCGAACAGAGCAGCTTTGACCTCCTCCAGGACATTCTTGAAAGTGCGGGAGAACTGGATGAGAGAGCGCCCTACGAGGATCTCGTCACGACCACATTTGCGGCCAGGGCCGCCCAGTGACCGTCACAGTGTGATCGCAGCCGGTAACCGGGGACCTCTAAAGACCTCTGAAGATCTTTTCGATTTTTCTGGCATATCTGTGATTTTTTTACTATAATAGAGCCAGCGCAGGGAACGGATGTCTTTCCCCGCACCGGCTCTTATTTGTGGGCATGGCACTGCATTTTCCTGTTCCTGAGTACAGCGTAAACTGCAGCTCTGTTTTTCAGGATGCCGCAGAAAGGAAGGTAGAGATGATAGATAAAAGACTGATCCCCTACGGGGGACTGAAAAAAGAACCCTTCTCCGGAAGCCATCACGGCATGCGGTATTATTTCCGCGGAGATGATGGAAAAAACAGTACAACTTTCACTGTATTTATCTACCCGGAGCCGTGGTGTTTCGAGGATACTCCCGACGAGGAGAAAGAGAACGCCTCATTCCCGCTCTCTGATGAGGGAATGGACCAGGCGATCGCATGGCTCCACGAACGGTTTGAGGCGGAGCGCTCCCGATGGATCAACGCCTCAAAAGAAACGATGCATACCGTGAACAGCGCGTCATAGTATGCATCCCGCCATCCGGATATTCCGCCTGGAAAACTCTTTTATAAAATTTCATTTATATTTTATAATCTTCAAAATTTCTTTCAATTCTTGTCACAGGCGATTCACATTTCACTGTTATCATAAGATCATCGACAAAGAAGACAATGGCTGTATATACAGCCTTGTATGTATGGCCATTGGACTTCGCCTAAAAAATATCTTTTCATTGCATTCCACGGATGTTCCGGTGGGATTTTTTTATTGCGCAAAAATCCCGGAGAGGCATTCCCTTTCCCAGGGACCTCTCCGGGCAGATATGGTTTTTCCATTCACTTCAAAAGTAATATCTTCTCTTCATCAAACGCGAGGTGATCCGGCATGCCGCGCTCTTCCAGGACAGCGATCTCCTCACGCTGGACAAACCAGCAGAGGACTTCTTTGTACGCCTCTTCCGCTGTGCTTTCCGACCTTATGTAATAGTTTCTCTCAAACGGGAGCACCGCGCTGCTTTCCAGATCAAACCGGATCATGTTCTCCCCCCGCTCTCCCCAGACCGGGATAAAGTCGTGGGCGCGGTATCCTATGTGGGCGACATCGTCTCTGATCTCCTGTTTCATTTTGAGTGTGATCCCCCAGTCCACTGCCTCCAGCGTATGGAGGTCCAGCTTTCTCGCCCGTGAAAAGTTCTTACAGCCGGTCAGCCGCGCAGCCGCCTTATTTCCCGGGCTGTGGAAGATCTCCTTCGTCGGGCCTGCCGCAACGACCCTCCCCTGGTCCATGATAAGGAGCTCATCGCTGAACCGGTAGACTTCATCTCTGTCATGGGATACAAGGACGACTGTCCCTGCGTAATCTGCCAGCAGTTCCACCATCTCCCTCTGGAGCTGGTCTTTCAGGAACATATCCAGCGCCGAAAACGGCTCATCGAGGAGGATCACATCCGGCTCATATGCCATGATCCGCGCCAGCGCGACTCTCTGCTGCTGTCCCCCGGAGAGCTGCCCCGGAAGCTGTCTCTCCAGCCCTTCCAGACGGAATTTTTTTATCATTTCCCGAACCCGCTCTTCCTTCTCCTTCCGGCTGCCTTTCAGCCCCGCCGCGATGTTCTTCTCCACTGTCATGGTCGGGAAGAGTGCATAATTCTGGAACAGATATCCAACATTCCTCTTCTGCGGCTTCAGATTCACCTTTTCCCCGCTGTCAAAAAGCACCCGGTCCTCCACAGTGATCCTGCCTTCATCGGGCGTCTCGATCCCTGCAATGCTCTTTAAGGTCATGCTCTTCCCGCAGCCCGATGCCCCCAGTATGCCGATCCGTCGGGATCCGCTCTGAAAACTGATGTCCAGCGCAAAACTGTTCAGTTTTCTGTGTATTTCCACTGAGACCGCCATGTTTTACCACCTCCCGACGTTTTTCATCTTTTTGCCTGAGATCAGGTTCATCAGGAAAATGACAAGGAAGGCGATCACCATCACGATCGCGACCCAGATGCCTGCGGTGAGGTAGTCTCCGTCCTGGATGACCATGGCGATCTTCTGTGAGATAGTCCCTGTCTTTCCCGGGATATTCCCCGCCAGCATGGAAGTCGCTCCATACTCGCCCAGCGCCCTTGCAAATGTGAGGATCGTCCCGGAAGCGATCCCCGGCCCTGCCGTCGGCACGATAACGTTCCAGAAGATCTTTACATCCGACATTCCCAGCGTCCTTCCGGCATATACCAGATTTGCATCGATCTGCTCCATCGCCGCCCTGGCGTTCCGGTACATAAGCGGAAACGCGATGACTGTCGCCGCGATCACACATCCCAGCCAGGTCTGCACCACCTTGAAATTAAACTCCTCAAACAGAAATTCTCCCAGAGGCCTGCGCCTGCTGAAAAGAAGAAGGAGGAAGAAACCTGCCACGGTCGGAGGCAGCACCATGGGCAGCGTCAGGATCCCGTCGATGACCGCCTTCTTCCCCGGCGATGCCTTCACCACTTTCCTTGCCGCAAAGATGCCAAGAAAAAAAGAAATAAACGTCGCCACCACTCCCGTCTTCAGAGAGATGAACAACGGGCTCCAGTCCAGTTCTTCCAGTATTCCCCTGATCTCTTCCATCTGTCTTCCTCCTCACTGCGCAGCCGGCTGTTTCCGCCGAAAAGGGAGCGCCGCACCATGCTTCTCAGGTGTGGCGCTCCCTCTCCGCTGCATATGTTTTTATCGGTTATCTGTTCGCAGATCCTGCTCTGCGTCTTCATTTCATATTTACTCTACATTTGTGTCAAAATAGTATGACTCAAATACTTCTTTCGCCTCGTCCGAGAGCACGTAAGCGAGGAAATCTTCCGCTGCCGCTGTCTGCACTTCATCTGCTTCCCCGTTGACAACCCTCGCGATCGGATAAATAACGTTCCCTGTCAGATCGTAGCTCACTGTCTCAAGGATGTCAAGGTCATCTTCATATCCGTATGTATCGGAATAGTAGGTGGTCCCCACCTCACAGGATCCCTCTACGACCGCGGTGAGTACCTTGCTCACGTTATCCTGCTCGCTGATCTCCACTCCTCCGAGTGCCTCGGAGACCTGTTCTGTTGTGATGGACGCCGGATCGTCCGTCTCCGGAAGTACGCCCAGATTGATCAGCGCCTGTCTCGTATATCTTCCTACCGGCACGCTGCCTCCTGCCAGCGCGATGCTCTCTGCCTCTCCGATATTCTCAAGCCCTGTCACGCTTGTACCGCTGTCCTTTAATGTCACCACGACCACCTGATTGTTTACCACATTGGCTCTCGTGCCTTCGACCATGAGTCCGTCTGCCTCAAGGTCATCCATCTGTTTCTGAGCTGCCGAGAAGAAGATATCACACTCATATCCTTCCTGGATCTGTGTCAGCAGCGTCCCGGAACTGTCCGCGTTAAAGGTGATCTTCACTTCCGGATGTTCCTCGTTATATCTCTCTGCCAGGTCCGTCATCACTGTGTTCAGGCTCGCTGCGATAAACACCTGGATCTCCGTCTCCTCAGCACTTTCTGGATCTTCTGCGTCTGTGCTGCTCTCCTGGCTGTCCGCAGCGTCCGCGGACTGGCTGTCATCGCTCCCGCCGGAACATCCTGCCATTGATAACACCATCCCTGCTGCCAGCAGGACAGCTAAAACTCTCTTTTTCATGATCATATCCTCCTTTGTTTCTTCTGGCGGACCGCCTCTATACTTCTTATTAGCCCGATCCCTTTCAGTATAACCGATTATTTTTTTAAAAACAATCGGTTTGTTGAAAGAAACAGCCAGAACTGTGCCATCCTGCTCCGGCTGTTTCAATATCACGCTTATTGACCGAAGATCTCCCGGTATCTTTTTCGTGCAAATTCCGCTGTCTCCCGCTCCAGCTGTTCATAGCACCTCATGAGCCGGTGTCCTTCCCCGCTGACACGGGCATTTCCCCCGTTTTTTCCTCCGGGGCTCCTGTCAACGATCGGACATCTCAGTTCCCTCTCCGCCGTGCGGATCAGGGACCACCCCTTGCTGTAGGACATACCGGTCTTTTCACACGCTTCCCTCACATTTCCGAGGATGTCGATCTGCTTTAAGAGTACCATGAGCCCCGGTCCGAAAAACGGCTCTTCTCCTGCAAGCTGTACTTTTACTTTTGCACGGATCTGAGAAGGACGTTCCTCCTTCACGATCTCCTCAAACCTGTCCTCGCTCCGCGCCCGGAGCAGGACTCCGTCATCCTCCACAGGCACAAGGCTGACCTCGGCACCGGATCCGTCGACCGCACCTTTCAGCCCTCTCTCCCCATGGTAAGCCATGATCACATCCGCCAGGGAGGTGTCGAAGAGGATCGGATGCCCTTTCCTCCCCTCGTACAGCGGTACCACGACGTCCGCCTTCTGTTCAGCCATTTTTTTCAGTGTCTCTTCCGTAAAGAGCGGCACGTCGGCCGGGCAGAAAAAGATCCTGTCACAGTTCTTCTCAAGATAAGCCAGACCGTATTTTACGAAATCCAGCATCTCGGCAGTCTCATAGTCCTCTCTCCGCAGGAACACCACTCCCCGTTTTGCCAGGCTTTTCTCCGTCTCTCTCGCCCGGTATCCGGTAACGACTACGATGTCTTCCACGCCGGCGAGCCGGAAGTTCTCGATCATCCTGCCGACCATGGCAGTCCCGTCTATATTTTCCAGTTTGTCATACGCGCGGAATCCTCCCGGCGTCCCCGCGGCAGCGATCACTGCACCGATCCTCATAAGGTCATCTCACCGCTTTCTGTTTCTTTGAGTAATACGTATTTTCCATAGGGAGCCTCGTTCTCAGTATCTTATCCATGGCATAGTAAGCCCCCTGCACCGCCGGTGCCGTGGGGATCGTAGCGATCTCCCCGATCCCTTTCGCGCCGTAGGCGAACGGCAGAAGTTCTTCTTTCTCCACATAGATGGCATGGATATCCGGGATCTGGGTCGAACGCATCAGCCCGAGAGTTCCATATTTTGCCTGGGGCACGCCGTTCTTGAGCGGAAAGTCTTCTGTCAGGGCATATCCCAGTCCCATCAGGACGCCGCCCTCGATCTGCCCCTGGATCGCGATGGGGTTCACCACTTTTCCGGAGTCATGCGCCGCATAGACTTCCTTCACCCTTCCGTCGTCGTCCAGGATGACCACATGGGTTGCAAATCCATAAGCCACATGGCTCTTCGGATTCGGCACATCCGCCCCGAGCTTATCCGTAGGATCGAAAAACTCGGCAAAGTATTCTTTTCCTTCCAGTTTTCCCAGATCTCCGCCGGCTTCCTTCAGGTCGCGGTCCAGGTCTGCCGCCGCCATCCTCACAGCCTCACCCGTGATCAGCGTCTGGCGTGATCCTGATGTGGTCCCGGAGTCCGGAGCCACCTCCGAATTTGCTCCCATATTACGTATCTTGTCGCGCCCCAGTCCGGTCGTCTCGGCCACCATCTGGACAAACACGGTAGCACATCCCTGCCCGATGTCGGACGCCGCGCTGTACAGTTCCACCTTTCCGTCATGCACGATCAGTTTCGCCCTTCCTTTGTCAGGAAGCCCGACGCCGACCCCTGCGTTCTTCATGGCGCAGGCGATCCCCGCCCTTCCCGGGTTGCTGTCATAGGCATCCTTCACGGCGAGCAGCGTCTCCTTGAGTGCAGTGGAACAGTCCGCGATCTGCCCGTTGGGCAGGACTTTTCCCGGCTCGATGGCGTTGCGGTAGCGGATCTCCCACGGAGATATCCCTACCTTCTCTGCCAGGAGATTGATGTTCGACTCCAGCGCGAACTCACTCTGACAGACACCAAATCCCCGGAATGCGCCCGCCGGCGGATTGTTCGTATAATATCCATATCCTCTGATATCTGTATTCTGATAGCAGTAGGGACCCACAGAATGGGTGCATGCCCGCTCAAGCACCGGTCCGCACAGCGATGCATAGGCGCCGGTGTCAAAGTAGATCTCGCAGTCCAGACCGGTAAAGATCCCGTTCTCGTCGCACGCAAGCGTGAAGGTTCCCTCCATGGCGTGGCGCTTCGGATGGAAATTGATGGACTCCTGTCTTGAGAACACGACTTTCACGGGACGGTTCACTTTCAGAGCAGCAAGTGCCGCAATGTGCTGGGTGGAAACGTCTTCTTTTCCCCCGAATCCTCCGCCTACCAGCTTGTTTTCCACAACAACCCGCTCCGGATCCCATCCCAGCATGATCGAGATCTCATGGCGGGTATCATAGACGCCCTGGTCCGTGGAGTACACCTTAACGCCATCCTTATATGGAAACGCCACCGCGCACTCCGGTTCCAGAAATGCATGCTCCGTAAACGGCGTGCTGTATTCCTGGGTGACTACATATTTTGATTCTCTGATCGCTTTCTTCGCGTCCCCCCGCGTGACATGGCGGCTCTGACAGAGATTTCCTTTCGAGTGTACTTTCGGGGCATCCTCCGCCCTAGCCTCCCAGATCGATGTGACCGGTCTCAGTTCCTCGTAATCGATCCTGACAAGCTTCTTTGCCTTTTCCAGGATCTCCCGGGTCTCTGCGACCACAAGACAGATGGCGTCTCCCACGCACCGGGTCACGCTTCCCTTCTCGATCATCACATCCCAGTCCTGCTGGAGATGCCCTACTTTATTGTTCGGCACATCCTCTGCAGTGAGCACGGCGAGTACGCCCGGAAGCTCCAGGGCTTTTTCAAAATGGATATCCAGCACTTTCGCCCGCGGATACTTTGAGCGGACCGCCGATGCGTAGACCATGTTCTCCAGTTCCACATCATCCGGGTATTCTCCGTATCCCAGCACTTTCTCGCGCACATCCAGCCGGAACGCCTTCTTCCCTACTCCGTACTCATCGCCTTTTTCCAGTTCCGCCACGATCTGCTCGTCACCGCGCAGGATCGCCGCGGCAAGCTGGATCCCTTCGATGATCTTTTTATATCCGGTGCACCGGCATATATTTCCTTTCAGGGCCGTCTTGATCTCTTCTTCTGTAGGGTCCGGCACTCTGTCGATCAGCGCCTTTCCCGCCATCACCATCCCGGGGATACAGAACCCGCACTGCACAGAACCTTTGGAGCCGAACGCATAGACAAATGCTTCTTTCTCTTCCTCGCTCAGTCCCTCCGTTGTGATAATGCTGCGGCCCGCAGCGAGCTTTGTGGTCAGGACACAGGATTTTACAGCTTTCCCGTCCACAATGATCGTACATGTGCCGCAGGCTCCCTCGCTGCATCCGTCCTTGACCGAATGCAGATGAAGGTCATCCCGCAGATAACGAAGCAGAGGTTTGTCCACCTCTGTACTGCGCACAATGCCGTTTACCATAAAACAATAATTTTCTTTCATATCCTCACTCCTGCTCTTCCCGGACTGTGAAAATCCCATTATAGTCTCTGATCGTTCCCCGCGGGCATTTTACCGCGCACATACCGCAGGAAATGCATTTTTCCTCGTCGATCACCGCATGGTCATCCTGTATGCTGACTGCGTCTGCAGAACAGTTTTTCACACAGATCCCGCAGGCGATACACCCCGTTTCACATTCTTTTCTCGTCTGCGCGCCGGGATCCTCATTCACACACGCCGGATAGATATTGAATTCCGAATAAGTAAGCCGGATAAGCTTTCTGGGACAGGCCTTCACGCACAGCCCACACCCCACACACTTTTCCCGGTCTACCTCCGCGATCCCCCGGCTGTTGATCCGGACCGCTCCCAGGCGGCAGGCTTCCACACAGCTTCCTCCTCCAAGGCAGCCCCAGCGGCATTCCGGTGTGTCTGATACTTCCTCGGGAGAAAATGCCAGGATCTGTTCACAGTTCCCTCTGCGCTCTTTCAACGGGGCTTTCTCTTTTGTTGTACATCCTCCGTAACACTGTACGACGGCGACTTTCTTTTTACGCCTCTGCGCCATTCTTTTCATCTCCTCTCCCTGCCTGGCGGCGGACTGTATGCAGCCGCAGCCGTCACGGCAGCAGTCTCGGTCTGTCCGTCACGACAGGTCTTCCCTCCTGTCGATATCTTTCAGTTCTTCCGGATCAGCCTGTACGATCCGCAGTTTATCCCTGTGCCTTTTTATCACCTGTCGGCCTCCCTCATCTCCTGTGAGTGCCAGCAGTTCTCCGAAGAACCGCTTATCCCAGCAGACAGGATTCCCGGTCCTTGTCCCGCTTCCCGCACAGACGATACTGCCAGGATGCCGGGCAGCGGTACGAAAGATCCGCTGGACCGTAGATGTTTCCATACAGGGCTGATCACACACAGAGAAGAGCACTCCCTCCGTGTCCGGACCATCTTCCAGTACTTTGTCCAGCCCGAGGATCAGGGAACGCGAGATTCCTTTCTCCGGTTCTCTGTTCCACACCGTCTTCACGCCCATGCTCTGTGCGCTCTTTGCGATCTCCTCATTTCCCGTCACGATATACACAGGGAATCCAAAAGAGAGCATCCGCTCCAGTGTGTGCAGATACAAAGGTCTGTTCCGCACGGGAACCCTCAGCTTATCTCCGCCGAACCTGGTCCCTGCTCCCGCCGCCAGGATAACGATGGCGAACTTTCCCTTCATCCGCTCATATCCTGTCACAGCCTCCAGAACTCCTCCTCCGATCGCCCTTGCCTTATCAGAGATAGTATAGCAGTGCGATACCTGGGTCCTGGCATCGATGTCCCCGATCTTCAAATCCTTCCGTACCGCCGCGCCTTCCTGGAGCATGCCGCGTACAATGCCGGACATCTGCGCATACACGGGTTCTCCGCCTGTAACTGCCACGACCTGCCCCTTCTCCACAGATTCCCCGATCTGCACTTTGGGCAGGATCCTTCCGTCTGCGGAAGCCCGGATCAGCCTCTCGATCGTATAGCCTCCCACATTGCCGGGGACACCTGTATTCGGGATGGCACTCCCCTTCCAGATGATATTTCCCAGGGTGTGTCCACGTTTCGTCTCCACCACGCAGTTGCAGTCTGCTCCGGCGGTAAAGCCCGGGCCGACTCCTATGACAAAAGGCGCATCTGTGATCCGGGTGCCCGTGTTCCGTTTTGCGATGATCGCATCCACGATCACATCAGGGGAGAACCATTCCCTGCAGACCGCTTCCGGGTCCACCATCACGGCAATGTCCCCCTCGTCCAGGATCTTCTCTGCATCCTTCCGGCTTTCCGCAAGGATCCCTGTCATCTCTTCCACCTGCGCCCTGCCATCGTACACAGCCCTTGAGAGTGCCACAGTGCGCCGCACAGTGAGCGGCTCCCGGATCTCCGTCATCAGGATCCGGTGCCCTGCCCCATAAAGCCGGGATGCGACCCCGGTGGCAAGATCCCCTGCTCCTTTGATCAAAATCTTCATGTCTCTTTTTCTTCCTTTTCTTCCGCATGGGAGGAGACCACTGTTCTGCAGATCCCGTATCTCTCCAGGAGCCGGCAGATCTCAAGCGCCTTTTCCCTTCGTTCCATGCTGTCTGCTTTATTCAGGACGACCGAATACTCCGCATATTCCGGGCATCCCTTCCTCCCTGCCTGTCCTGACGCTGCAAGGAGCGCGATATCTTTCCCGCTGATCCTCTCGTTCCCCTGCTTTCCCAGCAGTCGTTCTGCCAGTTCCGGGCGGAAACAGACTTCTCCCAGTCTTCCCCCGACAGAATCCAGCCCGTACACGGACAGGACATGGGTCGTCTCCGTCAGGATCACCGGTTCATGTTCAGCCGGGACTTTCAGCGGAAGCCTCCCGGCGCCGTCCGCCTCGATCAGGACCGGGATCTCCCTTCCCAGTATATAAGAAAGGAGCCGGTCTCCTACCCGCTGTATCTTTCCTCCTTCGGCGGGCAGCCCAGCCCACACCTGACCGTATCTATCAATACATTCTTCCATTCTCTCCGTCGCAGGATCGGTAAGGAACCATGGGGCATCCTCCACCGCCATGTGGGTCGTGGTCGTGACGATCACCTTTTTTCCTTTTTTTACATACTCCTGTGCCAGCCGGCGGATCGTACTCGTCTTTCCGCCTGCCCCGACCACAGAGATCACCGGATGCCCCGCTTCCGGGAGTCCTATGGCTTCCAGGAGACTCCGTTTTTTCTGAAGCTGTCCGTTCCGGTAGTCAAAGATCTGCATGTCCCGCTCTCTGCCTCCTGTTCCGGCAGCAGGGTCCGTCGCTGCCTTTTCTCACTGATACGGATCGATCCACTCTGTTCCTGCATCGGTGTATCCGCCTTTAATTTTGCCGGAGCAGTGCTGTTGTCTGCAGACCGCTCCGGCTATCCTGTTTTCGGAGAACAGGCGTTTCAGATCCTCTTCCCTGTTCTCCGCTTTTTCTTCTAAAACTCTATCTGAGCAGATAGGAATACTCTGCACAGACTGTCTCCATCAGCTTCTGCAGTCCTTCCGGGATCCTTGTCTCCTCGCCTTTTGTCCACACGTACGTCTCACCGAAGAAGCGCACACGGAACTTCATCTGCTCTCTGTCAAGCACCGTGAATCCCTGGTTCTTGCTGTCGTCCATATCCTTCTCATCGGCAAACAGTGTAAACTTGTCAAGATACGGCGCGCTGTCATAAGGACAAAAACTCCTGCAGTTGCCGCATTCGTTGCACATGTAATCCACGTGGATGATCTGATGCTTCTCCATGCCCGGAACCCGGATGGAAATGTTCGCCCTGTTTGGACAAACTTCCACACAGTTCTCGCAGACCTTGCCGCAGGTCAGGCATCTGCCGCTCTCTTCCTTATCCTCACGCAGGTCGGCAAGCTCGCCTCTCCTGCTGTAGATCGTCTCTTCACTGATCTCCGGAGCAAGATCGCGGACCAGTTTTTCCCCGATGACCGCCTCTGCTGCCTTGAGCCCGTCGCGGATCCCTTCCACTACAGTGGCCGGACCGCCCAGTCCGTCCCCGGCCACATAGACGCCGGCAAGGTTGGTCTCACAGGTCTCTTCGTTGACAAGGGCACGTCCCCTTTCGTTCACGTTGATGCCGTTTGCCTCATAGAACGCCGTCGGCACCCGCTCTCCCACTGCTGCGATCACAGTATCCGCCGGGATTTCTCTCTCCTCACCGGTCTCCACAACGCCCCTTCTTCCGGATGCGTCGAAATCGCCCAGCTTCATGACTCTGCAGAGAAGCTTTCCGTCTTCCAGCTTCACCGGCGCCAGAAGTTCCATGAACTCCACGCCGTCTTCCACTGCCATGACCAGTTCTTCCTCATCGGCCGGCATATATCTCTTGGTCCTTCTATATACAAGGTAAGCGTGCTCCACACCTTTCGTGCGCTTCGCTGCCCTTGCCGTATCCATGGCGGTATTTCCTCCGCCGATGATGACTACGTTCTTTCCGATATCCAGATCTCCGTCCTTTGCTTTGAAGTCGGCAAGGAACTTCAGGGCATTCACCGGCTCGCCTTTTTCCAGGCGGAGCACGCCCGGTTCGGACGCTCCCACCGCAAGGATCACTGCAGTATACCCTGCGTTCTTCAGCATGTCGATCTCTTTGATCTCTGTATTGAGGCAGATGTTCACGCCCATCTTCTCAAGGATCGCCGCATCTTTGTCAATAGAATCGGACGCGATCCTGAATTCCGGGATCACATGGCGCACCACGCCGCCGAGGGCATCGCCCTTCTCAAACAGGGTCACTTCCATCCCGGCGCGGCGAAGGAAATATGCTGCCGCCATTCCCGCCGGACCGCCGCCGATGACTGCTGCTTTCCCGCTCTTTGTGATCTTCGGCGCCTCAAGCTTCTTCATGAACGCGTCGTATCCGTTCTGCGCCGCGATCAGCTTCATGGCACGGATATGGACCGGCTCCTCATAGAAGTTTCTCGTACATTTGCTCATACATACATGAGAGCAGATCGTTCCTGTGATAAACGGAAGCGGGTTCTTCTCTGTGATCACATCGAACGCTTCCTCGTATCTTCCCTCATTCACAAGCTGCAGATACGCCGTGATGTCCTGATGGATCGGGCACCCTTCTTTACAGGGCGCAGTGAAGCAGTCTAAGAGCGGCACCTGTTTCTTCAGTTTTCTGGACGGGAGCGGCTTCACCGCCTTCACATGGTACGGGCTGACCTTCGCGTCCGCCGCCAGCTTCGCCGCCTTCTCCGGATCCACTCCGGTAAAGACCGCGTTCTCTTCTTCCAGAAGACCTGCCATCTGGGTCATCCTGTCATATCCGCCCGGCTTTAAAAGAGTTGTAGCCACAGTCACCGGCCAGATCCCCGCGTCAACGATCCCTTTGATATTATGGAAATCCGCTCCGCCCGAGTAGGAGATGCGAAGTTTCCCGTCAAACTCTTCCGCCAGCTTCGCTGCAAGGGAGATGGACAGCGGGTAGAGGGATTTTCCGGACATATACATCTCTTCGCTTGGAAGTTCATTCTGCTTTACGTCCACCGGGAACGTATTCGTGATCTTCACACCGAATTCCAGGTTTCTCTCCTGACAGACTTTCATCAGCCTGGTCAGCATGGGGACCGCATCCTCATACTGCAGGTCATCTTTAAAATGGAAATCCCCGAAAGCGATATAATCATATCCCATGTCGTCCATGGTCTTTCTCGCATACTCATATCCCAGCAGGGTCGGGTTGCACTTGATAAATGTGTGGAATCCCTTTTCCGTGATCAGATGCATCGCGATCCGCTCGATCTCCTGGGGCGGGCATCCGTGAAGGGTCGAGATCGTCACGGAATTGCAGATTTCCCCGGAAATGCTTTCGATATCTTCTCTTGTCACATTCTCAAACAGATCGGCATGCTCCAGCAGATATGTCCTGCACGCTTTGAACACCTCGGAATCCTGTGCCTGTTTCATTGTATTTAAGAAATTATCGATCTTCTCAGACTTGATCCCGGCAAGGTCATAACCCACACTGATATTGAACTGGAAGCCGTCCATGCTCCCCAGCCCGAACTCCTTCGCCATCACCTTGCACAAAAACCATGCCTTGATGTACTCCTCCATCGCCTGGGGGACATAAAGTTCTGTGGACCACTCACAGTTATAGCACTCGTCGTCTGCCTTGATGCAGGGCTTGTTCACACAGGCGGACAGTTCCGCCCCGTCCATGATCTGCACTGTCTTCAGCTCAAAGAAACGGCTCCCCGTGTAATATGCAGCGGCGATATTCTGCGCCAGCTGAGTATGGGGTCCCGCCGCAGGTCCTACCGGCGTCTCCAATGTACGCTCAAAGATCGTACGGTTATATTTCGCATCGGCATGATACGGATGACGTTCCCCGAACACCGTCCCGCTCTGCTTCTTTTCTGTCAGTATCCAGTTCAGAAGCTGTTCAAATGCCATAGGTCTCATAATATCACTCATAATCATTTCCTCCTGTCATTTGGTCCGGCCCGCCTACTGTGCGTCCGGTTTATCCTTTGGCAGTATCAGATTCAGGATCACCGCAAAGATCGTTGCCAGTACGACCGGTGATGAAGCAAATGTATTGTTGATGATGGACTGGAAGCTCTCCAGGCTCATGCTCATGTTCAGCGCGCTGTGGATGCTTGCGGACATCTGGTTCAGACAGCCGTCGCTTAAGGAAACACCCATTCCGATCGCGATGGCAAGTCCTGCCACCGTGGTATTTCTGTACGTCAATTTCTCTGTCACAAGAAGCTTGATCCCGGTCATGGCGATGGAGGCGAACACTGATGCCACCGCGCCTCCCAGCACACACTGAGGGATCGTTCTCAGAAGCGCGGAGAACTTCGGGATGAGGCCTGCGATCAGCAGGATCACAGCCGCCATGGAGAATACCTTCCTCGATACCACTCTTGTGGAGCCCACGATACCCACGTTCTGGCTGTAAGTTGCCGTCGGAGGACATCCGAAGAACGAGCTGATGATATTGCTCACGCCGTATCCGATGATACCTCCGTTGAGCTCATCGTCCGTAGGGAGACGGTCCATACCGCCGCTGGTCGTCGCGGAGAAATCTCCCATCGCCTGGATCGAATTGACAAGGAACAGGATCGCCAGGGGCAGGATCGCGGAGATGTCAAATTTCATGCCGAAAGCGAGCGGCATCGGTACCTGGAACCAGCCTGCGCTTGACAGCGCTGAAAAATCTACCATTCCAAAGCAGAGCGCCACCACATAACCGCAGACCAGTCCGATCAGGATGGATGCAAGTTTGAACAGTCCTTTTCCGTAATGGTTCAGCAGTACAACGATGATCAGTGTGACAAATGCCACAAACCAGTTCTGCCAGGAACCATAAACAAGCGCCTCCGTCTTTCCCTGCTGCTCCACGATCACTTCATATGTATTGGAAGAGTTTCCTGCCATATAGTTTACCGCCGTACTGTAGAGGGACAGGCCGATGGCAAGGATGACTGTTCCGATGACAAGAGGCGGGAACACTTTCCGGATCTGCCGGATCGTAAGTCCTACGATGATCGCCACCACGCCGCCGATGACCATTGCGCCGAAAATAGTGTTCACGTCTTTCGCCTGGGCCGCGATCGCTGTCATCGTCGGCACATAGGCAAAACTCACTCCAATGATGACCGGAAGCCCGGATCCCAGCTTCACTTTGCTTCCGTACAATTGGAGCAGGGTGGACAGAGCCGCAAACACGAGAGATACCTGGATCAGCAGCCCCATGTTCACATTGCCGCCCGCATTGTTCGCCGCATTTGCCACCAGGATCGCCGGGGTGACACACCCCACAACCGCTGCCAGGACATGCTGTGCCGCCAGGGGCAGGACCTGGTTCATGGGCGGGTTCCCGTTCCATTTAAAAAGTTCTGAATTGTCTTTCGCTGTTTTTTTGTTGTTCATTTTCACTTATTCCTTTCTCAGAGCGCTGTCATCTCGTCTCTCTATAAGCCTGTCTCTAACGGCTGTTGATCCGCTCTGCGAGCTCGCCCGCTGCCTGTCTGCAGTCTGCCATCACCTTTTCCTCATCGATCTGTGTCAGCCTGCGGTCTTTCATAAGGACTTTTCCGTTTGCCACTGTAGTCACCACATCCCGTCCGGTCACGCCGAACAGAAGGTGTCCGTTGATATTGTCCGCGTTCATCGGAGTCAGCGGATCGTAATCCAGGATGATCACATCCGCCGCCGCGCCTTCTCTGAGGACTCCCAGTTCCTGTTTGAAATATCTGCCCGCGATCTTTGCGTTGTTCTCAAAGAGCATCTTGGGCACTTCTCCCCACGCCGCGTTCGGATCACAGAGATGATGTTTGTGAAGAACGTTTGCCACCTTGAAAGATTCCATCATGTCATGTGTATATCCGTCGGTCCCCAGCCCTGTCAGGATCCCTCTGTGCACCAGTTCCATGGTCGGAGGACATCCGCAGGCATTGCCCATATTGGACTCCGGATTATGTACCACCATAGTGTCCGTTTCTTTTATAAGGTCCATCTCGTGCGGGTTGATATAGATACAGTGACCGAGCAGTGTCTTCTCTCCCAGGATCCCGTGGTCCATCAGCCGGTCCACGATCCGTTTCCCATAGTGTTTCAGGCAGTGGTGCAAGTCCTCGATGCCCTCCGCCACATGGATATGGTATCCGACCTCATCCGGTTTATTCTGCGCCGCAAACTCCATAGTCTCGTCCGAGATCGTAAACTGGGCATGCATCCCCATCATTCCCGCGATCATCCCCGTATCATCTGAGAGCGCATGGCGGATGAACTCAGCATTTTCCAGAACGGACTCTCTCGCCTTGTCCATCCCGTCCCTGTCAGAGACCTCATAGCACAGGCAGGACCGCACTCCTGTCTCCTTCGCCGCCTTCTCGATCTCGAAAAGGGAACCTCTGACCGCCCCGAAGCTTGCGTGGTGGTCAAACACTGTGGTGACTCCGTTGCGGATACTGTCTATATAAGTCGCCATGGCGCTCAGATAGGTATCGTGAAGTGTCAGATTCCTGTCGATCGTCCACCACTGTCCGTCCAGGATGTCGAGAAATCCTTTCGGGTCATATCCTTTGATCGAAAGCCCTCTGGCAAATGAACTGTAGATGTGTTCATGTACGTTGATGAATGCCGGCATGATCAGGCCGCCCTTTGCATCAATGTACTCCGCATCCGGATACGCCGCCTTAAGCTCGTCATTTCCTCCCACCCTGCAGATCTCGGTGCCGTCGATCGCGACCGCGCCATTCTCGATAAACGGCCGGTCCGCATTCCGTGTGACGACTCTTCCATTTCCTAAAATCAGCATCTTGTCTTCTCCTTTTTTTGAAATATTGAGGTATTTCCCGGTTGGTCTTTGTCCGCCTGAAATCCCCTGTTTTTCTGTGCATTTCGCACACTAATGCTACTCATTTCCTATAGAATACCATTAAAATTGTATAAATGCAACATGCTTTCTAATTATTTTTTAGATTGCCTAAAAATTTTTTAGAAAAAGTATTGACTCTTACTTTTTTTATGCTATGATGGGTTTAGAGACACAGATGGATCTGCTGTTTCAGAATGGTCTGATCCGGCAGAATATCTCGACACGAAAAGGCAGGTGAAAACATGTCCAGACAGCTCGATTTTCTTAAACAGCTTGCCCACGGCCTTGCCGTTCAGTTCGGCAGTTCCTGCGAGATCGTCATCCATGATCTGACCCGGAAGGATCTTGACCGGTCGATCGTCTACATCGAAAACGGACAGGTGTCCAACCGGCATACAGGGGACGGTCCTTCCGGCATCGTGCTCGAAACTCTTCGGAGTGATCCGGCGAAGCTGAAAGACAAACTCGCCTATCTCACCAAGACAGACGACGGCAGGATCCTGAAATCCAGCACACTCTACATCCGGGATGACAAAGGGAGAGTCGCTTATATCTTTTCCATGAATTATGACATCACTTCCCTTCTCGCCCTGGAAAATGTGGTACACTCTCTGATCCAGACAGAACCCGAGAGCAGTTCCGCAGCCAGAGAGCCGGATGCGCCTCAGAAGATCACGCACAATGTCACAGAACTGCTGGACGAGCTTATCGAACAGGCGATCGCCCGGGTCGGCAAGCCGGTAGCGCTTATGAACAAGGATGACAAAGTTTCCGTCGTCCAGTATCTGAACAATGCAGGAGCCTTCCTCATCACAAAATCCGGCGACAAGATATCCTCCCTCCTGGGAATATCAAAATTCACATTGTACAGCTATATGGACAAAGGCTGATCCTGCGCCGCATCTGGCGGCACCAGCCATCACAGACGCGTCTGTGAATGGATGGTGATGGAAGATGCGGCATAGGGCGGCCGC
>DWXK01000044.1 GCA_019119205.1 Candidatus Mediterraneibacter intestinavium | reverse complement strand
GCTTTCCGAATCATAAGAAGGAGGGTACATACTATGGCACACGTAATTAGTGATGAATGCGTAAGCTGTGGTTCTTGCGAAGGCGAATGTCCAGTAGGCGCTATCTCCGAAGGCGATGGCAAATATGAGATCGACGCTGATGCATGTGTAGACTGCGGAGCATGTGAAGCTGCATGTCCTACAGGTGCTATCTCAGCAGAGTAATAGTATAGACCGCAAAGTGATCACAAGCAAAAATACCGTCCGGCATGGGCGGTATTTTTATTGTCCCGGGATCTCTTCCATATACTTTTCACGCCATTGTTTCACTGCAGCCTGAAGTCTGCCCGCAAAGCCGGCGAGTTCATCGTACTTCTGTTTTGCATAGCGTATCTCTTCCCTGTATTTTTCCAGCGTATTCTCCAGTTCACTGTTCCTGTGTCTTTCCATTTCCAGCAGGTTCCTCTGCTCCCGTTCCTGTTCCTGCATCCGCCTTTTCAGAACGGAATACTCTTTTTCCAGCCTCGACATCTCCTGGCGGTACCTTATCTGGGTGGTCTGACAGAATCTCCCGTCTTTCCATACCTTTTCCTCCTCTATCTCATTCCCGCAGAAAACGAGGACCAGAACAGAATTCTGCTGCCGGATCACACGGTATCCGGACAGTCCCTTTCCCTCTGCCACGATCCAGGGGCGGCCTGCCCGATACGGATCGACCGCTTCCAGCCGCATCATGTTTCCATCTTCTCCCCTGCGCAGGCAGAACAGAAGCAGATTTCCCGCTGCCGCCGCCAGGTCAGGACCTGCCTTTATCCCCTCCGCGCTTCCAAGACTGATCTCCTCTCCACTCCCGATCCCGTCAAAGATCAGTTCCCCACCGGTACTGATGTAAGAAAAATAGATCGTACCGTAATACATGGCTGCTGTCAGACCGCTCTCATGATCATCTTTTGCCACAGCCGGCATGCCTCCGTTCCTGGACGGAAACGCATGGAACATGATCCGGTTCCTCTCCGTATACAGACACGCCTTTCTTCCGTCTGAAAGATCATAGATCCAGCTCATTTCATCCCCTCCTTCTTTCATATATATGGAAATACCGGAACAAAAAGACGTACCTGGCATAAAATATAGTAAAGATTTTAGAGAGGATCTATCCTATGCCAAAATACAGACCCAAAGGCTGCAAATGCTCAGGTAAAAGGCGTTATATCAGCAGCGGGATCTCAAATAACGAAGACTGCATCGACATTTGTACAAACCCGGTCTGCGGGACCAGCGATGATCTGACACTTCTGGCGCCTGTTGTCTATGACGAGATCGGGATCAACCTTTGCCGCGAAGTGCCGATCACCGGAACACTCCCCACCACGGGATATCCGCTGAACGCTTCCGTACAGATCCTGGATGTAACGTTCCCCGAAGAGGGCGGGGAGCAGACCGGCGTCTCGCGGATAGCCGGGCGCCCAAACTGCAGCCTCGTGACTCTGACCAACCTGTCTGTGACTTTTGCCATCACGATCTATGACTGTGCCAAACGGATCGTTGATACCCTGACTGAAACCGCAGTCTATCTCCCCTCGGGTCCCGAGGCGGCAGACTATGAATACTATGATCCCGAAACCAATCCCTCTGATGTGGAACTCGAGATCTTTACTCCTTACGGGCTCACTTATAAAGACGGGAACGTGAACAGTCCTGTGCTCAACTACATCGGATTCAGCACAACGAACAGCATGCTCACCCAGGGGCTCAATATGATCGCGATCCCCAAGATACTGAATTTCGACACAGACACCCCTTCCATGACTATAGGGATCAGTGTATATGTGAAAAGTGTTTATTTCTCACAGTACCTTGTCCCCCATAATGGAAGAGCAGTGGTCCCGAAAGGCAATATCATCCCCGATGAAGATACGATCTGCATGGATTTTGTCTCAGGGGACCTCCTCGACTATGAGATCAAACCTCTGGAACTGTGCGCACCGAAGTTTGAAGAACGTCTGAAAAATGACTGTGAAGAGTGTGATCCCTGCTGTTCGCCGCTGGTCGAGCAGGAGCCGGATGTGACAGTGCCGGTGACGGAACCCGAGGAAGCGGACGGAGCTTAAAAGCCCCGTCCGCTTTCTTGGCTCGGGCCGTTCTCACATGCCAGTTCGATTCCGCGGCCTTGCCGCTCCATCTCACTGTATGGCGTTCGCCATATGTCAGAGCAATCAACATCCCCCTTTTACAAGCCAGCTTGTAACGGGGTGCGTACGGCACTTTCTTGGCTCGGGCCGTTCTCACATGCCAGTTCGATTCCGCTGCTTCGCCGCTCCATCTCACTGTATGGCGTTCGCCATATGCCCGGACAGATAACATCCTCTTTATGCAAGCCAGCTTGCAACAGAGGATATTACCTGCCGGGCGCATGTGAGAACTTGTGTAACATTTTGACGAACGATTGGGAGGGCTTGTTGGGGGTAAGTATGGTATAATATGGACATGCTAAGGCAAGGAGGTATAAATATTAATGGGTGAAGTCAGATTTATGATTTCTGAAGCCGCGAAGCAGGTCCGGGTTGAGTCTCATGTCTTAAGGTATTGGGAAGAGGAACTCGGACTTACGATCGGACGCACAGAAATGGGACATCGATATTATACCAAAGATGACATTCAGCTTTTCTGCTGCATCAAGAAGTTAAAAAATGAGGGGATGCTTCTCAAGGACTTAAAGCCTCTCATCCCCGAGCTGAAGGCAACCCGCCTGAAGCTGAAAGGATCAGAAGCGCCGGCCGAACCGGACAGACAGGAACCTGACGCCGGTTCAGAAAAAAAGAAGGAAAGCAAAGCTGTGGCAGCCGGCGGTGCATCTGTCACGTCGCTTCCCGCAAGATCCGCAGAGCCGGCAGAAGTGATCCCGGTCACACAGCTGGAACAGGTCCGTTCTCTGATCGGGGATGTGCTCACCGAAGTGGTCACAGACAACAATGAGACATTAAAAAAAGACATCAGCAAGGCTGTCACCACTGATGTCATGAGGGAAATGGATTTTCTCTTCCAGGCAAAAGAACGCCAGGAGGAAGAACATTTCCGGAAGCTGGACTGCCTGATCCGCCAGCAGCAGGCAAGCCGCCGCGAAACGGCAAAAGGCAATCCTATCCTTAAATTAAAGAAAATGCTTACATAGGCGTCATTGATCCTGCTGCCGCAGTTCATTTCCAAACCGGGTATACTGCGGCATCCAGGCCAGCCTCACGGTCCCAATCGGACCGTTTCTCTGTTTTGCGATGATGATCTCCGCAATATTCTTATCTTCTGTGTCAGGATTATAATAGTCATCCCTGTAAATGAACATACATACATCGGCGTCCTGCTCGATAGCTCCGGACTCTCGGAGGTCCGAGAGCATTGGCCTCTTGTCCGTCCTCTGCTCTACCGCGCGGCTGAGCTGAGAGAGTGCGATCACAGGGACATTCAGTTCCCTCGCCAGTCCCTTCAGTGAACGTGAGATCTCTGAGATTTCCTGCTGACGGCTCTCATTTTTCCTGCCACCGCTCCCTGTCATGAGCTGAAGGTAGTCGATGATGATCAGGTCAAGACCCAGTTCCAGTTTATATTTTCTGCATTTGGAGCGCATTTCCGCGATCGAGATACCGGATGTATCGTCGATGATCATCCTGGAATTTCCTATCGTTCCGGCGCCCTCGATCAGTTTCTCCCAGTCGGTATCCGAGAGTTTTCCTGTCCTTAAGACCTGTGCATCCACATGGGACTCCAGAGAGAACAGACGGTTCACCAGCTGCTCCTTTGACATCTCAAGACTGAATATCGCCACTGCCAGGTTCTGCCGGAATGCGACATGCTGGGCGATGTTCAGCACGAACGCGGTCTTTCCCATAGAAGGACGCGCCGCGATGAGCACAAGGTCCGAACGCTGCAGTCCGGACAGCTTATAATCCAGATCGATAAACCCTGTGGGGATTCCCGTCACAGTCCCCTTAGTCTTTGAAGCCTTCTCGATCACGTCCAGCGCGTTGAGAACGACCTGCTTGATCGGGGTGTATTCCTGGGAATTTCCTCTCTCCACCAGTTCAAACACCCGCTTTTCTGTCTGTTCCAGTATATCTTCGATGGGCTGATTCTCAAGATAGCACGTATTGGCGATCTCTTCATTGATCCGGATCAGCCTTCGCAGCACCGCCTTATCTCTGACGATCTCTGCATAATATTTGACATTTGCCGAAGTCTGTGTGCCGACCAGAAGTTCCCTCGCGAACTCCATGCTGCTCACTTCCGGAGGTACATCCTTTTCTTTCAGATGTTCCTGCAGAGTGATCAGGTCTACCGGCTTCCCTGCGTGAAAAAGTTCTACCACCGCATCAAACAGGATCCCGTAAGCGGTCTGGTAGAAGTCCTCTCCCGTGATCATCTCAGACGCGGTCAGCACGGCATCCCTGTTCATCAGCATTGCTCCCAGCACAGCCTGTTCCGCCTCCGCGCTGTGAGGCGGTATCCTTTTCATTGCTGCTTCCATATCCATAGAGCATCTGTCTCCTTATTCTGTCCTGCTTCACATATCCTGCATCCGCCTGTATAGGTCAAAGCGGACAAGGTCTGCCGCCTGTACTTTTCAGGCTTCTTCCTTTACATGAACTTTTAGTTCTGCAGTCACTTCCGGGTGGAGTTTCACCGCCACATTGTGGAATCCCAGCGACTTGATCGCTTCTTTGAGCTGGATCTTCTTTTTATCCACATCAAGCCCCATCTGCTCCTTTACCGCCGCAGCGATCTCTTTGCTGGATACAGAGCCGAAGGTCCTTCCGCCCTCTCCCACTTTGATCTGCAGTTCCACCTGTCCTTCCGCAAGTTTTGCCGCAAGAGCTTTTGCATTCTCCAGATTCTCCTGCGCGACCTTCTTTTCATTGTTCTTCTGGAGCTTCAGGTCGTTCAGGTTCTTTCCTGTCGCCTCAACGCCCATTTTCTTCGGCAGGATAAAGTTCCTTGCATATCCGTCGTTTACATTTACGATCTCTCCTTTTTTCCCGAGAGATTTCACATCCTGTAATAATATCACTTTCATGTTATCAAATATCTCCTTCCTCGATCATTGTATCGATCGTCTGCTTCAAAGCCTTGATGGCCTCTTCTACATTGGTATGGTCAAACTGCGCTCCGGAAGAATTGATATGTCCTCCGCCGCCCAGTTTCTCTGCGATGATCTGGACATTCACCTCGTCTATGGAACGGGCACTCATATAGATCTTTCCCTCATAGACCGTCAGCACAAAGGACGCCTTGATGCCGCTGATATCCAGAAGCTCGTTCGCAGCCTGAGCCGCCAGCACAGTCGGGCTCTCGATATTGCTCGGGCACACCGCGACAGCGAACTCTTTCCTGTACACTTCTGCATTGTGCACCGCCTCTGCCTTCGCCCTGTATGACGCCATATCGTCGCGGAACATCTTCCGCACACGGGTGATGTCCGCACCGCATCTGCGGAGGAACGCCGCCGCTTCAAAGGTACGCACGCCGGTCCGGTTCATAAAGTTCCTGGTATCGATCATGATCCCGGCATACAGACAGTCCGCCTCCACGGATGGGAACCGGATGTCATCCACGATATACTGCAGCACCTCCGCCACCATCTCACAGGTTGAGGAGGAATACGGCTCCACATAAGACAGGACTGCATTTTCTATGATATTGCTTCCCTGCCGGTGATGGTCCAGCACCGCGATCATCTTGGACCGCTTCAGCAGTTCCGGGCACTCTGTCATCTGAGGTTTGTTCGTATCCACAACGATGACCATCGTATTGTCCGAAACATAATCCAGCGCCTGCTCCGACGTCAGGAAGATGTCATCCTCATACGCCGGGCTCTCTGCGATCTCATCATAGAGCGGGCGCACGGACTGGGTCACTTCGTTGATGACGATATGCGCCTTCTTCTCCAGGCTGACCGCAGCCCTGTAGATTCCCATACACGCGCCGAAAGAATCCGGGTCGGCGATCTTATGTCCCATGACGATGACCTGATCCTTGGTGACGATGAACTCCCGGAGCGCCTCCGCCTTGACACGCGCCTTTACGCGGGTATTCTTTGCAGTCTGCTCTTTCTTTCCGCCGAAATAGGTGATCCCGTTGCAGTCTTTGATAACCGCCTGGTCTCCGCCTCTTGCCAGCGCCAGGTCGATGGCGACGCGCGCGAACTGATAGCTCAGGGCATACGTTGCCGTGTTCAGCCCGAGACCGATACTCAGTGTTGCCGAACGTGCATTTCCGATATTGACCTGCTTTACTTCCTCAAGGATGGAGAATTTATCCTCTTTGATCTTCTTATAGCTCTCTTTCCGAATCACAACGAAATACTTGTCCTTCTCCATCTTCTTTACGATGCCGTCCACATCTCCGATATATTTGTTTATCTTCCGGTCGATCAGGGCGACAAGAAGTGACTGGCGCACCTCTTCCACACTCTCCATGACTTCATCGTAATTGTCAATGTAGATCAGTCCCGCGATCATACGCTGATCTTCGTTCTCACGGATATAAGCGTTCAGTTCCGTCACATCACGCAGTGATACCGCGACGAAAAATTCTTTTTCTTCCGGTATCTGCAGGAGTTCTTCCTTCTCGCTGAACCCTTCCAGGTTCACCCTCCTTAACTCTGCCTGATAATCGCGGTCGTGGTAGGTGACCTCCAGTTCCACATGTTCCATATCATCTTTCGGGAACACTCCGGGGTGAAGTTCGGGGATCAGCCGGTTCAGCGTCTTCTCCTTCTTCTGCCCGCTGGTCAAAGCCTTAAAGCTGTCGTTTGTCCACAGGATCCTGCCATCCTCCAGAGCGATCGCATAGGGGATCGACAGCTCTTTCAGGAGAGTGTTCTCGATGCCCTTATACTGGACCGAAAACTGGATCAGGTCCGCCAGGATCAGTGAACGGTTATAAAAGTACAGCCCGCCTGCTATCCCCAGATAAATAAGGATAAAAACAGACATGATGAACCCCGCCCGCTTGTCGATCACATAGATCCATATGTTCATCGCGACCAGGAGCACTGCCATGATAAGAGGCCAGTGCATATACATCCTTAGCTGTCCTTTCAAACGCATTTTCTTGTTTTTCATAATGATGCAACCTCACTTTAACACTGTGCCTTGGCACAGATAACTCGGCGTTCCGACAGGACGGCATGATGCCGCCTCACATAGAATGCCATTATTATAGCATCTTTTTCTGTTTTAATCCACTACTCTTTAGTAAGAAGGAGAATCCCGCAGGGGACCGCCGGAAGCTAACGCTTCCGGCGTGCCTGCGGGATTGGTTTGTTAGTGCTCTTTTGGTTTGTTGCTGCTTTTCTCAGTTTGTCTTATGGTTCTCGCACCTGGCTGCTCCCCGGGTCAGCAGGTTGCTCCTCCGGTGAGGTGTTTCTGTGCTTTGATGTTTTCTTCTTTTCTCGACAGCAGTTCATCGGAGAGGAGCTGTTCCTGCACGTTCTCGAATCCGATCCTTGCCACTGTGTCGGCGAAGCGCTCTCCGGTGATCCCTTGTTCGCGGAACAGGAGGATCGCTTTCTCTACTATGGACAGCACTTCTTCCTTATCTGTAAATACTTTGTCCAGATATCTGCCCTGAGCCACTTTCTTGCCCCAGCGTCCGCCGATGTAGATGCGGTATCCGTTTGTATAATCCTCGATCGCATGGAACGGGCACTTTCCTACGCAGCGCCCACAGTGATTGCAGGCATTTTCATCGATAGTGATCTTTCCGTCGACCATCTTCGCCACCTGGATCGGACAGTTTTTCTCGATCTGACACACTTTGCAGCCCCAGCATTTCTCCAGGTCGATCTGCGGCACTCTCTGCCCGATGATCCCCAGGTCGTTCAGATCCGGCTTCACGCAGTTATTCGGGCATCCGCCCACCGCGATCTTAAACTTATGCGGCAGTTTCACCTGGCTGTATCCGTGGAAGAACCTCTCATGGATCTCCTCGGACAAGGCAAAAGTATCGATGAGCCCGTACTGGCACGTAGTCCCTTTACAGGAAACTACCGGGCGCACTTTCGAACCTGTACCTCCGGTCTCCAGTCCTGCCTGCATCAGGTACTCCCTCAGCGGCTCGATATTGTCAAACGGCACGCCCTGGATCTCCATGGTCAGACGGGAGGTCATTGTCACTTCCCCGCTCCCGAACTTTTCTGCCGCCTCAGCGATCACTCTCGCCTCTTCGGATGTGATCTTTCCGTTCCTCGTGATCACACGTCCGTTGAATCTGTCCGGCGTCCTCTTGTCCTTCAGAAAACCAAGTGCTTTCACCCTCGTCTCTTCTTCCTTCGACACCGCACCCGCTGCATTTTTCACCTTTACGTCATTGAAGAACGTTGCGCCTTCCAGTACGACTGTATTTTTATATCCATAGTAGCGCATCCTGTTCTGCAGAAAATATCCCCGTTTTCCTTTTGCACAGACGATCAGGATCTTTTCGTCTTTTCCAAGCCCTTCGATCTCTCCGTTCACCTGTGCCAGGTTCACATAGTGTGCCCCCCGGATCTTGGGTTCCGGCGCCACGTCCACGACCGTATACTCGTCAGCCGCCCCTGCCGCGTATTCCGCCGGAGTCATGCTGACCATTTTTCCGTCGATCTTATTTATCAGGACATAAACTGCCTGGACAAAAGGATGGATCGCCGTTGAGAATGGCGGCGCATAAGCAAAATCTGCATTCTCAAAGTCCTCCAGGACAGCTCCCATATTGATACCCATGACGGCGATATCAACCATCTTGTCCACCGCTCCCGGTCCAAACACCTGGACGCCCAGAAGTTTTCTCGTAGTCCGGTCCGCGATCAGCTTGGTGATAAAGAAGGAAGCATCCGGATAATAGTGCGCCTTGTCGTCTGTTGGCACCAGAGCTGTGACCACATCGTATCCTGCCTCTTTCGCCTGTGCCTCAGTCAGACCTGTCCTTCCGATGTTCAGCCCCGGCAGCTTCACTACTCCGGTCCCCAGCACACCCGGATAGGACTTCTGCGCGCCTGTCAGTACCTGGGCGAGTGTCCGGCCTTCCATGTTCGCGGAGGAGCCCATTGGCGACCACTGGCGCGCCCCGGTGATGCGATTGGTCACCATCACGCAGTCTCCCGCCGCATACACATCGTCCAGGCTGGTCTTCATCGTCTCATCCACAAGGATCGTCCCCTTGAACATCTCAATCCCTGTATCCTTGAGAAAATCCGTATTCGGTCGGATCCCAGCCGCCATGATGAGCAGCTCACAGGGCAGGATGCCTGCGGAAGTCTTCACACCGGTCACTTTCTCTGTTCCGAGGATCTCCTGAGCGCCAGTTCCCGTGAAGACACGGATCCCTGAATTGATAAGATGCTTCTTCGCATACAGCGCCATCTCAGGATCCAGGATATTCGGCAGGATCTGCGGCGCGAAGTCGATGACTGTCACGCTGATCCCCTTCGCTTTCAGGTTCTCTGCCGCCTCAAGACCGATAAATCCGCCTCCAATGACCACAGCTTTCTTTACATTGTTTGTCTCCGCATAATTCCGGATCCCCTCCGCATCATCCGGAGTCCGCATCGCAAAGACGCCAGGCAGGTCTTTTCCTTCCACTGGAAGTTCTGCCGGAGATGCTCCGACAGCGATCACCAGCTTATCGTAGGGACAGGCTTCCTCCTCCCCTGTTGCAGTATCCTTTACTGTGACTTCTTTTCTCTGTGCATCCAGCGCCACAGCTTCCTTCCCCGTCCTTACTTCCACACCGGTCAGCCCGGAATATTTCTGGGGTGTGTTCACGATCAGTTCATCACGGCTCTCGATCGCTCCGCCCACATAGTAAGGCAGCCCGCAGCCGGCATAGGAGATATCCTGATCCTTTGTGATGACAGTGACCTCCGCACTCCTGTCCTCTCTCTTCAGTTTTGCGGCAGTCTTCGTTCCGGCGGCGACTCCGCCGATGATCAATACTTTCATCTTTCTACCTCTTTTCTTTCCCTCTTTGCATGTTGTCAGCGTCGCTTTCCTGCACCGGCGCCTTAGTTTCTTTCAGTTCCCGCCACCCGCGCACCAGGTCTTTTTTCCGATGGCAGCAATGCTCCTCGTTCGCACACTCCGGTCTCATCTCTGTGCAGACAACGACATCCCCTCCGCCGATCGTAAGCTCTCTGCCGTTTACGAGCATATCCGCCATCTTTCGCCGCGCCTCTTCGTAGATCCGGGTCACGGTAGGGCGGGAGACAGCCATCCGCGTCGCGCACTCTTCCTGGGTCAGCTGAAGATGATCCAGCAGGCGGATCACTTCGTATTCATCATATGTAAGGTTCACGCTGCCATCCGGATTTCCTCCCTTTGGAGAGAATCCGGCGGTCTGCGGCACAGAACAGATACATCTGCGTTTCTGCGGCCTTGCCATGATATTCCTCCTTTCTCCTGCGCTGTCAGGGCTGCTATTTACTCCTGCCAGGTAACTGAAACTCTGATTTAAGCATACCATATTATGAACATATGTCAATAACAAAAAGAAATTATCTGAAAACAACATGCAGACGGATCCGGTCACGCTGCGCCGCCGCAATACCGCAAAGAAAAAAGCCGGCTTCCGGAATACTCCTGAAGCCAGCTCCATATCTCTGATCAGTCCTGAACGTACGGCATAAGAGAAATATGTCTTGCTCTCTTGATCGCTACTGTAAGCGCTCTCTGATGCTTTGCACAGTTTCCTGTGATCCTTCTTGGAAGGATCTTTCCTCTCTCGGAAACATATTTCTTTAATTTTGCAACGTCCTTGTAATCGATCTCGTTATTCTCTTTACCACAGAATACGCACACTTTTTTTCTTCTGCGCGCCGGGCCTCTTCTCTTGAAGCCGCCTTCTGGTCTGCTTCCCTTTTCGTAAGCCATTGTGCTTATCTCCTTTCACACTGAATGAAGTTCATTTTCCTAAACTCGAAAATACCTCGTTAAAGAAAATGAACGATCTCGCACTAAATTCGCACTGCGCCTTCAGCTTGTGCTCATCAAGTGCTTTCGATCAGTTAAACGGTAACTCCTCATCAATGCCATCCGGGATATTCATGAATCCGTCGCCTGCGTCAACGCTCGGTGACGGTGCCGGAGCTGCCTGCTGACGGCCATAGGAAGCTCTGTTCGCTTCACTCTCCGCTCTGCTCTCTGCAAACTCCTGCTCCTCCACGATCACTTCCGTCGTGTATACTTTCACGCCGTCCCTGTTCGTGTAGCTTCCGGTCTGGATACGGCCGGAAACGGAAACCCGCATTCCCTGACGGAAATACTTCTCCGCAAACTCTGCGGAACGTCCGAATACAACACACGGAATAAAGTCCGCGGTCGGCTCTCCGTCCCTTTTGAACCTGCGGTCAACAGCAACTGTATATCTTGCAACCGCTGTCGCATTGTCGCCCTGTGAATATCTTACTTCCGGATCTCTTGTCAACCGTCCTACTAAAATCGCCTTATTCATATATACCTCTTTCCGCTTATGCTTCCTGTTTCACGCATAAATATCTGAGTACATTGTCCATAATGCGGATACGCTGCTCCACTTCTGCCGGAACTGTACTTTCAGCCTCGAAGTGAACGAAGTAATAATATCCTTCTTTCATTTTCTGGATCTCGTAAGCGAATCTTCTCTTGCCCCACTCATCCACGTCTGTCACGTTGCCGCCGAAACGTGTAACAAGTGCTTTTACTTTCTCGATCACGTCCGCTCTCGCTTCGTCTTCGAGTTTTGCGCTTACAACAACAGCTAATTCATACTTGTTCATGCTCTGCACCTCCTTATGGTCTCTGGCCCCCGGCTTCCTTCCGGGAACAAGGAAATTTGATCACTGTTTAGATAAATCCAACAGTATGTCACGGTTAAATATGATACCATAAGGCGTGCCGAATTTCAAGTTCTTTTTGTGATCTGCCTTGTATTTTTTTCAACCAGTTTCCTTGATACCATGATCTGATGCCCGCAGCCCATGCATTTCAGCCGAAAGTCCGCGCCGACTCTCAGCACTTCCCACTCCTGGCTTCCACAGGGATGAGGCTTTTTCATCTTAATGATATCCCCGACGTCAAATCTGTCTGCCATGTTCCGTCCCTCCTGTTCTTTCCCACCGGTGCGCCGGACGCCCTGCTGTCTCACTCTTCCACTGTCACGACTCCCCGCCGTTTCAGTCTTCCACTGTCAGGATGCCGCGCTGTCTCAGTCTTCCACTGTCAGGATCCCGCGCCGTCTCAGTCTTCTGCTGTCAGGACTCCCTGCACGAGGAACCTCTCGTCATCCTGCACATTAGTACATGTAGAGAGGCTGACGACCTTCGACTGCGCGTTCACCTCCACGTCAACCTGATAGTTTGAGGACTCCCTGCATGTATTGATATAAGTTTCAAAATCTTCATCCGTCTCGTAAGAGATCGTATAGTTTTCCGCGGTATCCTTCACGACTCCCGCAGAAAATATCGTATACGTCCTCACCTTTCCGTCTGGTGTATAGATATAGAAATACGGATGTTCCCTGCAGAATTCCTCACTCTCATATTCCGTGAGCTGGGAGAACATCTCCCCTCCGACCTTCATGTTATGCCCGTAGATAAACGTGTTCATATCCAGAAAATCCGGATTGTTCCGCATATCCATAAAGATCGCGCCCAGCTTGTTGTCATTGTCGGAAAATGTTTTCGTCAGATAATCTTCATTATCCGCGCTTTTCACAACAGGATAGCTGATGACTGAGGGCTCATCAAACCGGATCCATGCGACCGTATCCGGATTTTCCTTCAGCAGCGCGTCAAAATCAACGCTGAACCCTTCACCGTCCCCATCCGCCGTAATGGCAAGATCCTTTATCTCATCGTACTCTTTCCCGCCGGAATAGTAGGGAACGAGCGTCATGACAAGCTGATACAGCGCAAATACAAACACACATACAGCAGCGATCAGCACGACCGTGGAGCCGATATTAAAAGCATTCCTCTTCCGGCGCTTTTTCGCCCCGTTTTTCACGCCTTCCGCGCCTTTTTCTATGTATTTTTCACTGTTCTTCGCGTTTTTCACCCGCCTCTTCCGGCGTGCCTGACGTCTCCTTCGTTTCTCTGCAGCCTTCTGTTCTTCTCTGTCCATCTCCTCTGTCCTTCCCGCTCTTTCTTAAAATCCCAGATCTTCATCCACAAGGATGATCTTGAACCGCTTCGGAGTCCTGCTGAATCTGGTGACCATGATCTGGCAGCAGATGCAGTCCGGGCTCTTGCAGTCAAAACAGCTCCCGTTCTTTACACAGGGAGTGTCGATCCCGAATCTCTGGGTATTGATCGGCGCCGCCTCATTCCTTGCCCTGTGCATGGCGTCTTCCTCTGTCTTTACGACCTTGTTCATCCCGACGATGAGCAGCACGTTCTTCGGTCCGAAGGCATATGCCGCCACACGGTTCGCGTTCCCGTCGATATTGACGAACACGCCGTCCTCGCTCATGGCGTTGACGCTTCCCAGGAACCAGTCGCAGGTGAATGCCTTGAGCGCGATCTCGTTCTTCTCCTCCGGAGTCTGTGCCTGGTCCCGGTCATAGAATGTATAGTTTCCGGAAGAGACCGCATCGATCAGCCCCACTTCCCGGACAGACGCAGAACCGCCCATGTTAATGGTACTCCCCTCCGGAATCAACTCCAGTGCTTTTTTCACAGCCTCTTCCTTTGTCTCCACATAATATGCTTCCATATTCCTGGATTCCAGTGCTTTCACAACACGTTTTCCCAGTGCCTCATTTCTCATCTTTCTGACATCCATGTCCATTCCTTCTTTCTCGATCCATTAAAACCTGAACTTTCCTGTGATGCCTTCAGAGAGCCGCCTCATCTCTTTCCTCTGCTCCGGCCCCTGCCGACGCTCTTATTCTACCACAGGATCCGCGCGAAAAAAAGCCACGTTCTGCTCCCGCCTTATTTTATCCCGCTGTTTAACATTCCCTCCGCTTCATCCATCCGGCGAAGGATATCCTGCCGGCGGTCCTCAAACAGAAGCCCTTTATTATATCTGTAGTAGAGGTCGCAGCCGTTTTCCCGGATAAACCAGGTGCTGTAATAATTGGCGTTCAGTTCCGTCACAAAAGCCACCATCTCCTGACTCTCCCCGAAAGCTTCTTCCAGGAACAGGAACACATTTTCCAATGTCGCGGAGACATAGGAGGCCATCTCCTCCAGCTCGTCTGTCTCCCGTGAAAACATTTTCTTCACTTCATCAAAAGCACTGTCCCCGATGAAGATCTCCCCTTTCAGTTCCCGGGTGAACCTCTCCAGGATCCCGATCACACGGCGCAGAGTCTGCTCCTGCTGTTTGGTCAGGAGTTCCGCCTTTTTCTGCTCTTCCAGATCCGTCTGGGCAAGCCGGCGCACATCATCCATCATCATGGTATTCTGATTTTCCCGATAACAGATCAGATACTCATACAGCTTCGACACACAGGAGTCCATGCGGTAACATTCCAGGAACAGGTCTCCAAGTTTGCCATTCAACAGGCTGATGACGCTCAAATGCTCATCAAAAGGTGCTGCCTTCACCTTCTCCACAGCCGTTTTGCTCCACTCGCCTTTCAGGATGTCCTCCACCTGATAGTCCTGCTTATATTTATAGTAGAGTTCCAGATAATTTGCAAAGTCCTTTGCCGCGGTGCGGTGCTGGATATACTGATATATAACGTCCCTGTCCACGGTCTTTCCCAGGTCCTCGTATACCTGGATCAGCCGGGACAGGTCTTCCCATCCCCGCGCCGTAGCGAACCGCTTCCCGTCCACTGTATTTTCGATCCGGCAGAAATTCTCGCGGCGAAGTTCCAGGTACGAGATCACAGCCGGATGGATCTCCTGACGGTAGGCATACTCTTTCCATGCTGGAAAGTCCGGCTCCACATCGATTTTCTTCAGACGGTCCAGAGTCACCACGTCAAACTCTCTGACCGACTTGTTGTACTCCGGCGGATTGCCCGCAGCGACGATGATCCATCCCTCCGGAAGCTTCTGGTTTCCGAAGGTCTTCCCCTGGAGGAACTGGAGCATGGTCGGCGCCAGCGTCTCGGAGACACAGTTGATCTCATCGATAAAAAGGATCCCTTCCCGTATCCCTGTCTGCTCCATCTTTTCATAAACGGAGGCAATGATCTCGCTCATTGTATATTCTGTCACGGAAAATGTCTGCCCTCCGTAACTCTTCTCAGAGATAAACGGCAGCCCCACCGCGCTCTGTCTCGTATGATGGGTGATCGTGTACGCCACAAGGGCGATCTGCATCTCCTTCGAGATCTGCTCCATGATCTGGGTCTTCCCGATCCCCGGCGGTCCCATCAGGAGCACCGGGCGCTGGCGGATCGCCGGGATCCGGTACTCTCCGAATGCATCCTTTACAAGATATGCCTCAATCGTATCTTTGATCTCCTGTTTTGCACGTTTGATATCCAACTGTCTTCTCCTTTTTGACTCTTTTTTCTGTCAGGCGGATATTTGCGATCCGCTGCGCTGCCTGTGTTCTCGATCCTATGCGCTGCCTGTTCATAAGTATGAAGCAGGGACTTCCCCGATCCGATTAAAATGCTGCAGGCTGCAGGTCTTCTTCTCTGAGGATCAGTTTGATCGCCCAGGGCGGCACCTCCGCATCCCGGTAGTCCTCCTCCAGAAATACAAACGCCGTGCGGTACGCCGGCATCTTTTCCGGATAAGTCCCGTATCCGTCAGTAAAATAGACCAGTCCCTTCAGGTCCTCAAACTCTCCTGCACAGAGCAGTTTCTCCACATGTACGAACGCAGGGCGGAAGTCTGTCCCGCCCTCCCCGTACAGCTGAAAATGTTCCATATATTCATCAAGTTCTTCCCTGGAAGTGACTTTCACATCCGTGTGCACCTTCTCATCACACTGGATGATGTGGATATTTACCTTTCGAAAGAAACTGTCATTTTCTTTCAGAACGCTGTAAGTTTCTTCCAGGAACCGGCGGACCAGCTCTCCCGAGCAGGACATGGACGTGTCGATCACCACCACGAAATCTGTGATCTTCTTCACTTCCCTGGTCTCCTGGGGCTCGATCAGCGGCATGTTCCCGTAAAGAGAAAGTCCGTACGAGTAGAATCCATAGTCAAAGCTGTCCGGATCCACTCCCATCTCCTCCCGGAAAACGGAAAACTTTCTCAAGAAGTCTCTGTAATCATGCCGTTCCCTGGTCTCTACTTTCAGTTCTCCCAGCAGATCCCCGCTCTGCTCAGACGCCTCTTTTGAAAAAGTCTCCAGGTCCGTCTCCATCTTCTCGTCGATCTCTTTCCACTTCCGGTTCAACTCCGGATCGGGCTGTTTCTCCGGCATATGGTTCTCCCAGTACCGGTGGTCGTCCACATAAAACTCTTCCTCCAGTGCCGAGAGTTCTTTCTCTGAAAGTTCCCATTCTTTCAGCCTGCGCAAGATCCGTTCCGCATTCAGCACGTTATCTCCCGCTTCCAGCTTCCGGTAGGTCTCCCTTCTCAACAGGCTCCTGGAAAAACGCACCGGACGCAGATCGCATCCGTCGATGAGATGCTCCACCGCAATATCGCAGCACAGATCCCAGTACCGCCCCTCCAGTCCTTTCTCATCCGTGTCCCGCCCCTGCACCGGTTTCTGCATATGGCGGAATACGCAGTGGAACACCATGTGAAGATATCCCCTGTTCACAAGGATCCGGTTCTCCCTCAGCAGACCGCCCAGCTGCTGCGGATGGAACCAGATCGTCCGCCCGTCCGTCCCGAAGGGGCTGACCGACATATCCATCTCATAGCCGAAACTGCTCAGCGCCACGTCCAGGAACCGCATGGAGAAATACAGTTCATCCCGCGCCGCGGCAAGGATCTGTACTCCCACCGCCCTCAGCTTTTCCGCCGCGCCTTCTGCCGCTTCCCTGCTCTCCTCTATCGACCGTTCCACCCGATCTATCCTGTCTTTATAGTTCATACTTCTTCCTCACTCCAGGGAAAAACTTCTGCTTCTCATTCATCAGAAAACTTAGGACCTCCCCCTGCTTCTGCTCCGAGGCATAGCCGATGGCATGCTCCAGCGCTTCTCTTTCCCAAAGGGAGCGGGACGATATCTCCCGGAGTTTTTCCATATCTCCCCTGTCCGTCAGAAACGAAAGGATCTCTTCCTCCCTCTCCCGGACAAACTGTTCGTACCCGGCTTCCGCCTCTTTTGTCAGTTCCTCCGGACCCATAAGCCTGGCGAACACCAGATCCGTCAGCACGCCGGTCTTCTCCTGCACCCTGGCAAGATAAAACAGAGAATCATATTTGCGGAAGTCCATCTCCCTGTCATAAAAACACTGCCTGTAATTGTTCCCCGAACCATGGTGCTGGGTGAAGAGGATCCTGGCCGGTGTGTTCTCCACCGCCTCCTCATAGTGTTCCGGAAAGACAAGTTTTGACTCTGCCCCGTTTCGCCGGAACGTCACATCGATCCGCTGCCAGAGATCTCCCAGGATCTCTTTCACACAGGTCTTCTTCCCTTCTGTCAGCTCCACATCCAGACAGCTCAGCCCTCTGCAGCCGGTAAACGCACCGCTTCCTATATCGCGAAGCCGGTCAGAAAAATGAAGCGCCCTCAGATTCCTGCACCCGTAGAAGATGTATCTTCCGATCCGCTCCACCGTATCCGGCAGTTCCACGCGCTCCACCAGTTCCCCTGCGAGCAGCCTCTCCCCTTCCCGGAACAGCCGGTGATCCTCCGTCTCATACTCCAGCGCCTCCGATTCCTCAGATGCTTTCCTGTCAGAGAATGCATATGCAGCCACCGCAGTCACCGTTCTCCCGTCAATCTGCCCCGGAAGCACGATCCTGGGATCTGCCCCGTAACAGCGCAGGATCTCCGCAGAACCGTCCGCTGCTATTCTATACTGTATCCTCATCTGTTTCCCTTTCCGATGTCATCCTCCGCCACATAGAACTCTCCCCCTGTCTCCAGGCAGAGGCAGCCCAGCCGTCCGCCGCAGCTGTGAAACGAAGCCCCGCAGTCCACATCGATGATCCTGCCGTTGGGGCTCCTCCAGATCCTTGCCGGTTCCTGAGGATATCCTCTGAGGATAAAAGTAGGGACATGTCCCACAATAGAGACATATCCCGGGATTCCGGTCTCCCTCTCGAGAAATGACGTATCCCAGAGGAACCTGTCCTTCCTCTTCCACAGCTGGAGGATCCCCTCCGTGGAAGCATGCGCCATCAGCCAGCAGGCGCCGTCCTTTTTCAGTTTCTTATAGAGAGGGAGGCGCTTCATCCATGACACATACTCCGGGATCCGCTCCCGCCTTTCCGGGTCATTCTGCAGGAGGTCCCAGGTATTATAAAAATATCCGGTCCGTTCCGCCTCCGGCGTACTCTCATACCATTCGGCAAACGTATCCTCGTGGTTTCCTCTCAGCGCTGTGATATTTTTATGCGACGCGACCAGGTCGATCACGCCCGCCGGGTCCGGTCCCCGGTCGATCATGTCTCCCAGGATATAGAGCCGGTCATCATCGCCGAACCCGATCCGTTCCATCATCTCTCTCAAAAGATGCGCCATCCCGTGTATATCAGACATCACATACGTATACCCCATGCTTCAGCCTCCTTCCCGTCCCCAGGCGCCGGTCCCTGCTCACCGGCTTTGCTCCGGTCCCGCTGCAGATGCCGTCTCTTCCCGGGTCACCTCACCGGTCCCTGATGTTTCAGGAGTTCCCGGATCGCATATGCGACCCCGAATTCTACATTTGATCTCGTAGTATATTTTGCCACCCGCCTGATCTCCGGCACCGCGTTTTCCATCGCCACAGTGGCGCCGAAATCCATGGACAGCATGGAATAGTCGTTCAGACTGTCTCCCAGCGCCATGACCTCGTCCATAGTATACCCCAGAGATTCGATATACTCTTTGAGCACCGGTCCTTTCTGTGCCTTCACATCTGTGATCTCCAGGTTGTTCTCAAAGGAAGAGGACACCGCGATCTCCTGATTCTTCTCCAGTTCCCGCCGGATCTTGTCCAGCATCTCAAGGTCTCCCGAGAACAAAAAAAGCTTGTATACCGGAAGTCCCGCTTTTTCCAGTTCTTCGATGCCGGAGATCACTCTGGTATTTCTCTTCATCCTCTGGTAGAGTTCGGTATCCCGGATCTCATCCCTGCACTGATTCAGGTGGAATGCCTGGATCTGGCGGATCAGACTCTCCTCCACCTCTTCCTCGGTCCCGATCCGGTAGTCGTCCCCGTCCGTGCAGAAGGTGACTGAGATCGGATATTTTCTGACTGTCTCATAGATCTCCCTGCACAGGCGCGTGCTGATCGCCGTTGATCTCACCACCTGCTGCCGGGGATCTCTCACCTCCGCGCCGCTCCCCACGATATAGTCGCAGGTCAGGTCTGCTCCTTCCAGCTCATTCATCGCTCCCGGGAAATTTCTCCCGGTGCATATCATAAAACGGATCCCGGCATCACACGCTTCCTTTATGGCCGAGAGCGTCTCCGGGGCGATCTTGTGGTCCTCCCCCAGCAGTGTGCCGTCCATATCACTTGCTATCACTTTTATCATAACAGTTTCTCCTTCTTGTCAATGTTGCTGCGACAACCTCATTATAAATAGTTTGCAGGATTCCTGCAATATCCTATGATACTCACACCGTGCTCAGGAACAGAAAAGGCAGCCTCAGGCTTGCATATAAGAGGCATTTCCCTGTTCCTGAATGCGAGTGGAACTCGTAACCGCCGCTCTACATTTTGATATCCTTCAGCCTTCCCTCTCCCCGCAGATACCTTCTGTAAATAAAGGAGAAGACAATGCAGGAGAGGACCGCTGCCGTCCCGTCTGCCAGCGGCTCCGCGTAAAATGCATTCTCCGCCGCGAAGAAAAGGGGCAGCACGCATGTCGCCCCAAAATACAGCGACTTTCGGATCAGAGACAGTGACAGGGAGATCTTTGTCATCCCCAGCGCGGTCAGCCCGTCCACGATCACATACTGGAAGCTTAAGGGGACGATCATCAGTGTAAACGCCTGGATCCCCCATACCGCCAGACGCCCGTACTCCGGATCATCCGTGAAGATACGGACAAAATACTGGGGCATGACCCTGGATATCAGGAACATCACTGCAGTAAAGCAGAAGCAGAGCATGAGCACCCAGAAAAATGTCTTCCGGATCCGGTCCGGGCGGTCCGCCCCGTAGTTGAAACTGATCAGAGGCTGGGAGCCGCCTGTGATCCCCAGCATCGGCGAGGTGATCAGGAGCATATAACTCTGCACAATGGTCGCAGCCGTCACCAGCGTATCTCCATATTCCGCCCCACCATAATACTGCAGCACCGCGTTCATCGCGATGATGATGATACTGTCCGTCGCAGAGATCAGAAACGGGGAAAATCCGATCTTCACGATCTGTTTTCCTACCGAAAGATCCGGCTTCACCACCCCCAGCGGGACCCGCATTTTCTTTCTCCGTAACGTCCCCAGTACGAACGCGCAGGATGACATCTGGGCGATCACCGTCGCCATCGCGGCACCTGCCACATCCAGGTTGAAAAGAAAGATAAAGACCGGATCCAGAACAATATTGATGACCGCTCCGATCAGCGTGGTCATCATCCCGAGCAGCGGGAATCCCTGGGCTGTGATAAAAAAGTTCATCCCCATGGCGATCAGGGCAAAGACGGTCCCCGCCGTATAGATCGTCATATAGGTATCCGCATAGGGGAAGGTGACTTCACTTGCGCCGAACCAGTTCAGGAGCTGGTCTTTTGTCAGGAGAAATGCCGCAGTCAGGACAACAGCGACAAGGATCATCATGGTAAAACTGTTCGCCAGGATCTTCCTCGCCCCTTTCTCATCCCCCGCTCCAAGGCGGACAGAAAAAAGGACGGAACCACCCACTCCGAACAATGTGCCGAAAGACGACAGGAGAGTGACTATGGGGGCGCACACTCCCACGCCCGCAAGAGCATCCGCCCCCGTCACCGGGATATTACCCACATAGATCCGGTCCACGATGCTGTACAGGACATTTACAAACTGAGCAAACATGAACGGGACAGATACTTTTAATACAAGCAGGGGGATAGAATCCCTGCCGAAATCATTGGTCTTTTTCATCCTTCGTACCCCTCTCTTTTCTCATACCGCAGAACATTATATCAGAAATATAAAAAGATGGAATACCTGACGCGAAAAACAGCGGGATCCGCTTTCACAAAAAGGAGGGATCCACTAGGATAAAACAACTTTATGGCAGAATAAAGAGTTCCGCTTGCGGAACTCTCGCGCCGAGCGCGGTCGCTCTAGCGACAAATTTCCACTTCGCGCGAGTGCGCATCCCGCGGAGCGTTTTGTTTAATAGGAAACGAAGTTTCCTATTAAACAAAAAAGATCCGATGCCACCGGCACCGGACCTTTTCCTGTCTCTATTCTCTTCCGATCATCCCTCGATCGCGATATGTTTCTTCGTCTCAACAACCTGCGGATCCTTCTTCGGGATACTCAGTTTCAGGATGCCATCCTCAAACCTTGCCTTGATGTCTTCATGGGTGATATCCTCGCCCACGTAGAAGCTTCTCTGCATTGCCCCTGCGTAGCGCTCTCTGCGGATGTATTTGCCTTTCTTATCCTGCTCGTCTTTGTCAAGCCCCTTTGTCGCAGAGATCGTCAGGTAACCGTTTTCAAGTTCTACATTTATCTCATCTTTCTTAAATCCCGGAAGGTCGATGTCAAGCTCATATCCCGCGTCATGCTCACGGATATCTGTCTTCATCATGTTCTTAGCATTCTTTCCGTACAGCGGGTTTTTCTTTCCCCAGAACTCTCTGTCAAATCTGTCAAACGGGAAATCCATCCAGTCATCATCAAATAAGTTTTCTCCAAAAATACTAGGCATTAACATAAGTCATTTCTCCTTCCATAAATTAAATTCTCTGAATTGATCTATGGGCTGCTCACACAGACTTATCAGCATCCTCGACTCTGTCTCGGATGTTGGTTTCGGGGAACTACAGGATTCGGAACTTTATCAGAACAGCTTTCGTATTAGAATCCGTCGGTTCTGTTCTTTTTATTCCTTTTCCTTTGTTCTAGTT
>DWXK01000043.1 GCA_019119205.1 Candidatus Mediterraneibacter intestinavium | reverse complement strand
AACAAAGAGAGAAAAATAAGGAAAGAAAAACACCGGAGAAAGCGGGGCGACCTGCCTTCCCCGGTGTTTTTTGCGGTCACAATCCTGTGATAATCTGCCGCTCCTGTTTTTTCGCTGTATGTTCCATGATATAATGCAAAAGCAGATATCCTGCGGGAAAGAGAGGAAAAAGGGAAAGATGCAGAAGATTTTGGTGGTTGAGGACGACTGGGAGATGAACCAGGGGATCTGTTATGTCCTGAGAGAAAATGGATATGAAACAGCATGTGCGCATTCTATTTCAGAGGGAAAGGAAGCGTTCGATGCAGGAGGCGCAGATCTGGTCCTGCTGGATGTGAACCTTCCGGATGGGGAGGGATTCGGATTCTGCGGGTGGCTCCGGGAGCGTTCCCGGGTGCCGGTGCTGTTCCTGACAGCGCGGGATCTGGAGGAGGATGCCCTGCGAGGGTATGAGCTGGGCGCGGAGGACTATGTGACAAAACCCTTTTCGATGAAGATCCTTTTAAAGAAGATCGATGTTGTGCTGAAGCGGAGCAGCGGGGAGCAGAGCAAGATGTTTGACGACGGTTTCCTGCGGATCGACCTGGTGAGGGCGAAGGCGGAGGTAAATGGGGCATCCTGTGCGGTGACGCCGACAGAGTTTCGGATCCTGCAGGAATTTCTGGCTCATAAAGGACAGCTTCTGACTTATGAAGTACTGATGGACAGGCTTTGGGACGGCGGAAGCCAGTTTGTGGACCGGCACGCGCTTGCTGTAAACATCAACCGCCTCCGGGGCAAGATCGAGGACAGGGAACACAGGTATATTTCGAATGTATATGGGATGGGATATCAATGGATTGGTCAGTGATCATTACAGTCTGTGCTGCAGCGGCCGCAGCGGTGGCGGTGCAGAGGATGTGGAAGCTAAAAAAAGATGTCTATGATTTTGCGGACGCTCTGGAACGGAACCTGGATGCGGTCATAGAGGGGCGGGAGCCGGACGAGACCGGAGGGATGGAGGACTCTCTTCTCGGGAGGGTCAATGAAAAACTGCATAGAGTAAACCATATCCTGGAGCAGAAAGAACAGGAGACAGCGCGAAACAGAGAGCAGATGAAGGAGCTGATCTCCGACATCTCACATCAGACAAAGACTCCCATCGCAAACCAGAAGATCTATCTGGAGATCTTAAAGAGCCGTTGTCTCCCGGAGGATGTGGGAGAATTTATCGGGAAGCTGGAGCATCAGACGGATAAGCTGGATTTTCTCTTTCAGAGTATGGTGAAGATGTCCAGACTGGAGACGGGTGTGATACAGATCAAAAAAGAAGAAGCGGATCTGATGGATACGATAGGGAGAGCAGTCTCGGCGATCGTTCCGGCAGCGGAGAGAAAAAACATACGTCTCTCTTTGGAGACGAGAGGAGATGCTTCGTCAGGACGAAGGTTGTCCCATGACAGGAAATGGACCGAGGAGGCGGTCTATAACCTTCTCGACAACGGAGTAAAATATACGTCTGAGGGTGGAAGTGTGGCGATCTGCGTGGCATGGGGCGAGATCTTTACAGAGATCCATGTGCGGGATACGGGAAAAGGGATCGCGCTGGAGCGGCAGGCCCAGATCTTCACCAGGTTTTACCGGGAGCCTGAAGTACATGACCAGGACGGAGTGGGCATCGGGCTGTATCTGACAAGAAAGATCGCGGAACTCCAGGGCGGATATGTGGAGGTCCGCTCAGAGGCGGGAAAAGGGGCTGACTTCTGCATCTGCCTGCCGAATGCGTGAGAGAGGAGAATAATCTCACAGTTCTGTGATTCTTTCCGATCGAGACTGGTTTGTGATTTTTATCGGTTATTCTGGATTTACAGAGGAGGTAGCAGAATATGAAAGAACAGATCGTAAGGACAGAGGGACTGAAGAAATATTACCGTCTCGGGGAAAATACTGTGAAGGCACTGGACGGAGTGGATTTCTCTGTAAAGGAGCGCGAATTTGTCGCGATCATAGGGAAGTCGGGCAGCGGGAAGAGCACGCTGCTCCACATGATCGGCGGACTGGACGTGCCTACCGCGGGCGAAGTGTATGTGGACGGAAAGCGACTTTCGGGCATGAACAGAGAACAGCTTGCCATTTTCCGCAGACGGAAGGTGGGATTCGTGTTCCAGAACTATAACCTGGTGCCGGATCTGAATGTGTATGACAATGTGGTGCTGCCTGTTGAACTGGACGGGAAGCGGATCGACAGGAGATTTGTGCGAGAGATCCTGGAACTCCTCCAGCTCGAGGAGAAGGCGGATGCATTTCCGGGAATGCTCTCAGGCGGTCAGCAGCAGCGGGCTGCCATTGCGAGGGCAGTTGCGGCAAAACCGAGCATTATTCTGGCAGATGAGCCTACAGGGAATCTCGACACTGCGTCCGGACACGATGTGATGGGGCTTTTGAAGGTGGCGGCAAAGCAGTTCCAGCAGACGGTCATACTGATCACGCATGACAATGACATCGCCCAGATGGCGGACCGGATCGTACACATCGAAGATGGGAAGATCGTAAAGGCAGGTGATCTGTATGCTGGCGAATAATAACCGGAAGATCATCAGCCGAATGGCGAAAAGCTCCATAAAAAAGAACAGCGGAAAAAACTGGATCCTTTTCCTGTCGATCCTGCTTGCATCATTTATGCTGTTCAGCATTTTTACAGTGGGGATCACATATTTTAAGATGTACCGGGTACAGAATATCCGGCTCAATGGAGGGGACTATGATGCTGTTCTCTACGGGATCACAGAAGAACAGAGGGAGAAATGCGAAAATGATCCCGGGATCAGCCGGGCGGGGATCGTCGCGCTGTCGGGATATATTGAGTCCACGGAGGGAGACGATACGGTAGAGGCCTCCTGCATCTGGGCGGACAGAGTGTACTGGGACGAAATCATGAAGCCGGCGCGGGAGTGGGTAAAGGGAAGCTACCCTGAAAAGGAAAATGAAGTGATGGTGACGGAGGAAGGTCTGGAGAAAGCAGGGCTGTCCGGGCTGGGGATCGGCGATACGTTTACCGCGGGATACCTGGACGGAGACGGTGAACTTCAGACCAGAGAGTTTACCATATCCGGGATGTGGGACGGATATGGGGTGAAGAGCGCGTTCTACGTATCGGAAGCATTTTACCAGGCATCGGGATGTGATATTTCTGAGGTGATGTGCGGGAGGTATCATCTGAAGTTTGATAAACAGATCATGACCCGGGAGGAACAGAACGATCTTATCGAGAGTATGAACCTGGGAAAACAGCAGGCATTGTACTTTACAAGTGATATGGGATATTCCCTGCCGATCTTTTTCGGGCTGTGCGGACTGATCCTGGTAACCTGCCTGTGCGCATATCTGCTGATCTATAATATCATGTATCTGTCCGTGGCGGGAAATGTCCGGTATTACGGCCTGCTCCAGACGGTGGGGATGACAGGAAGGCAGATCCGTTCCCTGATCCGCAGACAAATGGGGTTCCTGGGCGGAGCCGGGATCGCAGGAGGGATTCTCTTAGGAGGCGCGGTGTCCTTTTTACTTCTACCTTCCGTCATCCGGTCTCTGGGGATCCGTACCGGTACGGCGGGAGAGGCAGAGATCTCCCTGAATCCATGGGTGCTCATCCTGACGGCGGCACTGTCAGCATTTACGATATATACGGGCAGCAGGAAACCTGCAAAGCTGGCGGCTGAGATATCTCCGATGGAAGCGGCAGGATACCGTGCGGGATACGCAGCCGGCGCAGGTCACCGGGACAGCAGGAACCGGAAGAAAAACAGGAAACGAAGCGGAAAACGAAGCAGAAAACGGGGAGGGGTCCTGGGGAGGATGGCGATGGACCAGATCCGGAAGGATAAGAAAAGGTCTGCTGTGATCATGGTGTCGCTGGCTGCGGGAATGTCGGTGTTCCTGTGCGTGACAACTTTACTGGAAAGCCAGGAGGCAAGGACTATTGTGACCAACCATATGGATAATGATATGACGATCATCAATGATACGCTGAAAAAAGAGGATGCGCAGGAGCATAAAGATCTGCTGACAGAGGCGTTTCTGGATGATCTGCGGAGCATCAGCGGCGTTGAGGATGTGTATCCGCTGTCCTACGGGCAGATCACGGTACCCTGGGAGCCGGAGTTTGCGGAGATGTGGATGGAAGAATTCTACGCAAAATGGATGAATATCCCTTACGAGGAAGACCGGGAAGAATATAAGGCACATCCGGAAAATTTCGGCGCCGTCATGATCGGTATCAGCGAAGCGGAATTTTCATACCTGCAGCAGACGGCAGAGACGGAAATCGACAGGGAAGACTTTCTGGCAGGAGAGACCTGTGTGATCTACCGAAACGGACTGGATCTGACCGCGGAAGCGGTCGTCGGAAAAAATGTGACATGCGGGGAATACGGAAACGGAGAAAATCAGCGGACATTTCGCATTGCCGGGATGACGGATGAGGGATATTACATGGGACCGATGTCAGGGATCCCTCCTACTGTTATAGTGAGCGACAGGATCCTTGAGGGATTCCTGGATAATACTTCCATATCAAAGGCGGGAATAAAATATGCGGAAGAGTATGACGAAGAAACGGAAAATGAGATACTCACCCTGATCCAAGATGATCCGGAGGCAGATGGGGTTTCCTGGGAATCAAAGCTGGAGAGTTTAAGAGAGGTGGAATCGGCGCAGGGAAATATGAAAGAAGTAGGAACAGGGATCTCTCTGATCCTTGCACTGATCGGCATCCTTAATTATGTCAACACAGTGACAGGAAACATTCAGAGCCGGAGGACAGAACTGGCGATCATGGAGAGCGTCGGCATGACAGACCGGCAGAGAAACCGGCTGCTTGTGACAGAAGGTCTCTTCTTCGCGGCGGGTTCTCTCCTGATCACTGCAACTGTGGGTCTGGCAGCGACGTATGCAGTGTATCAGTCCATGAACTATATGCAGGTGCCCTTTGTGGTGCCGGTGTGGCCCACAGTGGGGATGGCTGTGTTTATCACGGCAGTCTGCGCCGGGATCCCGGTGATCGCGGGAGCGGGCATGGTACGGAAAGGGAGCGTGGTGGAGAGAGTGAGACAGGTGTGACAGGAATGGTTGCTGGATCATTTCAGGTGTTTTATAATGGCAATATCAAAGAGCGGATTTGAAATATGATTCCCAAAAAGCGGAAGGAACAGGAGGGGAGACAAATGACGGGACGTAAAGAAAGAACAAGCTGTGAGACCTGTGCATACTATATATATGATGATGAATATGGCGCATATCTGTGCGATATGAACATGGATGAGGATGACTATGTCCGGATCATGTCAGACAGATATTATCAGTGCCCATATTATCGGAATGGGGACGAATATGCTGTGGTCAGGAAGCAGATATAAGCCTGATCCGAAGAGAAGATATTGCGGAGGAAGAACTTGAAATGTCAGAAGCGAGCAGAAAAACAGCGGTTTTATTTGATGTGGACGATACTTTGTACGATCAGACGGTGCCGTTTAAAGAAGCCTATGCAGAATACTTTGGAGAGAAACCGGCAGTCCCGGCGGAAGTGATCTATCCCGTTACGAGAAAATACAGCGACGAGGTGTACTCCAGGGCGATGGCAGGGGAGATCACCATGGAAGAGATGTATATCTACCGGGTTCAGAAAGCGTTCGAGGAATTCCATGTAACAATCTCGGATAAAGAGGCACTGGAGTTCCAGAACATCTATGCGGACCGGCAGCGGCATATCCATATGTCGGAGACGATGGAGAAGATACTGGAATATTGTTCGGGAAAAGCGGACCTTGGGATCATCACGAACGGTCCTTCTGAACATCAGTGGAATAAGGTAAAGAGCCTGCAGGCAGAGAAGTGGATCCCTCGTGAAAATATATTTGTCTCAGCGGATGTAGGTGCGGAGAAACCGGACAGGAGGATCTTTGAACATGCAAAGGCGGCGATGCATCTGGAGGATGCAAAGATCTGGTTTGTCGGGGATGCGTATGCGCTGGATGTGAAGGGCGCGGTGAATGCCGGATGGAACGCGGTGTGGATGAACCGGAGGGGGAGGAAACGGCCGGACGATGGGGCTGTGCTGGGGTGTGAAGTGAGGGATGAGGAGGAGTTGATGAGGTTTTTTAGAACTCTTTTCGGCGGAGATGCGGGGTGAGAAAGCGGTCTGCTTGTTATTTGGGGGAGCCAATGGTAGAATAGTATAAGCATATATCCGCTGGGTTTTCAAAAGAAACAATCAGATCGGGGAGGAATGTGTGATGAGCAGAACATTTAATATCACGGCAGACTGTAAGCCGGCGCTTCACTATATGGTGGATATAACAGACCGTCTTGAAAAGATAAAAAAGATGATAGATGCAGGACAGTACTTTACAATAAACCGTGCCAGGCAGTACGGAAAAACTACGACCTTACGCGCACTGGCAAAATATCTGGTACAGGACTATGTTGTTGTAAGTCTTGATTTTCAACTGATGAGCCATAAAGATTTTGCAGAGGAAAGTGCGTTTGTAAAGGCTTTTTCAGAAGCAGTCCTTCGTAAAGTCAGCGGAGAAGAAGCTATGCCTGTTGAAATCAGAAGAAATCTTCAGGGGGTAATTGGGGATGACAGGGAAGCGGCACTGAGCCGTCTGTTTGAAATTTTGAGTAC
>DWXK01000042.1 GCA_019119205.1 Candidatus Mediterraneibacter intestinavium | reverse complement strand
CCAGCTCGTCCAGAGACACTTCCAGCGTCCGGGCGATCATCTCAAGGAAACGGCCTGTTCCCGCCGCGCACTTATCATTCATAACGAAGTCTTTTACCTCTCCGCTCTCGCTTAAGCGGATTGCTTTGCTGTCCTGTCCGCCGATATCGAGGATCGTGCGGATGTTCGGATTGAAATAATGCGCGCCCTTGCCGTGGCAGCTGATCTCCGTCACATTCTCATCAGCAAACTCAATACTCACACGGCCGTATCCGGTAGATACGATCCATGAGATATCCTCCCGCTTCAGTCCCGCTTTCTCAAGCACTTCGTGGAGTACCTTATCCGCGCTGACACCGGATTTGGCTCCGGTACGGACCACGGAAAATGCCTTGATCTTTCTGTCCTGATCCATGATTACCGCATTGGTCGATGTGGATCCGCTGTCTATTCCCATTACATACATTGTCCCGTCTTCCTTTCTCTTTCTTTCCGGTTTCTTTCTCTCCGCTGTCAGTGATTCGAGAAATGCCTCGATCCTCGTACGCACCTGACCTCCGCTCTGTCTCGTATAGTCGGTCTCCAGCAGTAAAAGCGGACGGTCCAGCCATTCCTTGAGCCATGCGTATTCATAGGCATAATTATCGCAGAACTGCACCGTGTGATAGATAATGCCGTCTACACTTCCCGCGCTTCTGCGGATCAGCTCATCGCGGCCTGCCGCCTGCTCCATCCTCATGCATGGGAACTGGCTCAAAAGTCCTCTCGCATATCCGGTCAATACGTCTTTTTCGTCGACAAGGATCTTTCTGCCAAGTCCCGTACAGGTAAGGTCAAATGCCACATTTGCCCCGTTCTCCGCAAGGATCTTTTTTATACTCTCGTTGGCACGGGCGCCGATAATACCGATGTTAAGGGCATTGTCCTTTACGTCATACTGCCGTGCTTCCTCTTTTTCTTTTAAATATGCACAGAATTTTCCCTCATCAAATGTTTTTCCCGAGAACTTCTCGAATTCTTCTATCATTGTGCGGATACGCTGCTCATACAGAGTGATCCCCGCATCTTTCGTGATCCGGGGCGTATCCAGCATATAGATAAACTTGTCCGGAAATTCTTCTCTGAGCACATCATAGAGCCTGCGGATACTGTCGCAGCAGGTCGTCAGGATCACCCCTTCATAATCACTGCTCATGACCTCTTCCAGCACGCCCTTCGCAAAGCTGCAGATATTCGGATGCATCCGGATCTCCGCCTGATTAAAATTCGTCACATCCGGCTCGATCCGCTCCATCTGAACTCCCATGGATTCAAACACTTCTACCGGTGCGTATTTACATATATAACCTAGCATGCTCTCTCCTGCTCCTCCTCTGTCATCTGGCCGCTGCTGTTCTTACCGGCGTCTCCGTCCGTCTCTGCCGGACTTTCGTTTTCCAGCATCTCAAGGAATGCTTCCAGACGCGTCTTGATCTGGCCGTCATGGCTGTTTCTCCGGTCAATGCCGTCTCCGTCAAGGATCAGCATGGGAATATCCATCTCATTTAATTTCTCTTTGAGCAGAAGACTGCCGCCTGAAGACTGCTTGCATCCCCAGTGGCAGAACTGGATGACAGCGTCCGGATGGAGGGTATCCGCCAGCTTTCCGACCATATCCGCTCTGTGGGAATAGGAGCCGTTGTACAGATTGCGGATGATCTTCTTCGCCAGCGCATGGAACGGTTTTGTCTCGTCCATCTCTTCCATGGAATCGATGATGATATCGCTGGCGATGATCTGGTATTTCCTGTTGGAGTTAAAATAGCTCTGCAGCGTCTCCTGATAGAACGGAAGCAGATGGACCCACAGGATCTTCTTGCCGTCAAACTTCGGATAGTTCTCGATATCCTTTATCATAAACCGGATCAGATCCAGAAATTCCTGCTTTCCGATGAGCAGATGCATTCCCATCATCATATAGAGATGGCTGATCAGCTCGCCGGGATAATACCGTTCACTCTGCAGTTTAAAGAAGCGCATCAGTTCTTTTCTCGTCTCATTCTCAATGCGTACTGCATTTTTCAGTTTTTCTTCGTCAAAGGATTTTCCGAAACGTCTCTCAAGTTCTGCCGTGAACTCTTTTAACTGTTCTGCCAGATAATCCACAGACGCCTCGTCATCTCTGTAAGGAACGTCCAGAAAAGTAAAAGGCACTCCCTTCTTCTTCTCCAGATAGCGGAATGTATTCAGGTTCCCGTCGCAGGACAGCGAGGTCGTCACCGCATACTGCGGTACCGGCACCGACCCGCTGTCGATCGCTCCCACAAATGTCTTGTGGTAGGAACATAACGTCGGCGCAATCCCCGTATTCTGCGCGTAGTCGATAAAGAAATCTTCCAGATGATACCCGCTGAAATAGCAGGAAAGACACTCGATCGAGAGGGTGTTCAGTCCGAAGCACTCCATGATCTCACAGGGTGAAAAAATATTGCCCCACACATAACTTTCCGGGCGGGCGAGCGAGTCCGCCACAAAGGACATCATCATGGCTTCCAGCTTCTGATAGCCCTTCGATATTCCTTTCTTCGGAAGCAGCTTTGTGCGAAGTTTGTTCAGTTTAAAGCCAAGCAGCATCTGATCCCAGCTCTTACCGGGATGTGCCGTCGTCTCTTCTTTTACATGATCAATATATTTGTCAGCGATCCACATTGTAATCCCTCCAGATTTCACACTGATGTCAAAATACAGCTTCTCTTTAATGCCAAAAATGATACAAAATAAATATATACCACATTTTCCGCCAAATTTCCAGAGGGGAAATATTCCTCTTCCATCCAGGAGTAACAGTTCAGCACGCGCCATTCGTAAAACCGCACTTCGTGCTTATTGCGGCTGCCGCCGCTGTTTTACTCATGCAATATCCCGCACACAGTCTCCCCGGTCTGTTCATTGTTCCAATACCACAGATCTTCCGGCTCGCTTACCCGGAACATGCCCTCCAGCTCTTTCCGCTCCGGACAGATCGCAGGAAACAGATTCTCAAGATTTCCGAAGAATGCTTCATTATACTGTACCGTCCTCTCGTCTCCCCACAGTGCGCAGTAGAATATTCCTGCTTCCACCAGATCCTGAAACATATGGCTTCCGTAACTCAATTCCGGCATATATCCTGCCCGGTTATCTGACACCTCGCAGATCCCGCAGAATCCCGATATCTGTGCAAAGCTCACCGGCACGCCGAGCTCCGGCGATGATGTGCCCACCCTGCCAGGAGTCATGAGCAGGATACGTTTTTTCTTTCCTTTATAATACGCATTAATGGCTCCTACTGTTTCCGCCGCCTGTGGTTTCAGCGCATACGGATACTCATAATAAGCTCTGGCATCAATCTGCACGACCACATCGATCTTCTCTTTCACTGAACTTCCCATAGCCGAGTCCTTCAGACGGAAAAATATATTTTTCTCCGGTAATTCAGGGATTTCCGTAACCGTGCCTCTTCCTCCGGTATAGAGCGGCCTGCACTGCAGCAGGTTGACGACAAAATCCCCCTGATCATCCAGATTTACCGTATATTCAATATCCACAGGATTCCCGTATACCCGGTCAAGAGTCTTGAGCATCTTCTGCATCAGTCCTGTGAATTGCCTGTTCTCCAGAAGCCCCTGACAGGTGGTAAACCATACCTGCCGCGGACGGTTCATCCGCTTCAGGGCTGTTTCCGCCTCATAATCACGCTCCATGACCGCTTTCTTATACCAGAGAGGGAGCTTTTCAAGCATGGAGTCAATCTCTATCTCTGTCAGTTCATTCTTCTCTGTGTCGAGCACATCCATAAAGCGCTGGGAAAAACGGTGCCGGTCTGCCACACTGTTCTGCATAGGAACCGCCGGACGGTCAAGATTTGCCAGCCTCGGGTAATCGTGATCCGGGCGGTCCACAGCCCTTGTCCCAAGCCCCGCCACGATCCGCAGCAGTCCTGCCGCCGGATCCATATATTTGTTCCAGCGGTAGGAGCTGTAACTGTATCCCACTCCCGCCGCTGCAGGGAAGAACAGATCTCCGTGATAGGAGCCGGATACTCTCTGGACAAGAACCGCCATCTGTTCGTCACTGTGCTGCAGCCCCCTCTGTTTCCGATACTCAAGTGCAGAGATGTCCATAGTACTTGCATAGACCGTCCGCACTGCCGATTCAAAGGCTTCCAGACGTTCCTCGGGAGATCCCTGATTGACACAGAACACCGACTCGTACTTTCCGGCAAATGCATTTCCGAATCCATCTTCCAGAAAACTGGAGGAACGGACAATGATCGGGCTCTGCCCGAAATATTCCAGCAGGGTCTTGAACTTCTCCCTGATATCAGGCGGAAAAGTACCGGACATCAATGCTTCTTTCAGCGCCTCCGCCTTAGTAAAATATCCCTCTTCCGTGCGCTGTTCGATCCGTGTCTCCCAGCAATTGTTGGATACAATATACGTGTAAAAGACATCTGATCCGATATAGAAGGAATCATGAGGTTCAAAATATTTCCTGTACTCCGGAAGCTCTGTATGTATGATCTTCCGGGCAAGTAGCATACCGCATGCTTTTCCGCCCAGAGAACCGCTGCCGACCATACGGTCCCGGAGCTGAAAATAATCTCTCGGCCTGAAATATTTCCTGATCATTTTCTGCAGTCTCCGGTCTTTTGTCAACGTGCTCTCTATGATCTGCCGCTCTGTCTCCTCGCTGAAAATCCCCCGCTGGTAATCCAGCTTTGCAAGCGAGAAAAACCTGTCATGGCTGTCATAGTTCTGATCCTGATTTTTCTCCTCTTCCTCCTCCACAAGCTGATAATACCTGCTCATCGCAACGCCGCCGTCCACTGTCTCGAACCGGCACTCAGCCTCCTGCTTGAGGCTGCATGAATGCGGAAGGAACATCCTTGTAGAATAACGATTCCAGACCTTGAGCGGATGGAGATATATCCTGTCACCCCGGTATACATCCAGAAGAAGCTGCGTGGTATCTCTGATGCGGGCGACTGCTTCAAAGGAATGCCTGCCCCGCAGCAGCGGAAAATATGCCACTGTATCCAACTGAAACAGATAAGGACAGGTCACGCGGAAAAAGTTTCCCATCATCAGGTCTGTGTACCATACGGACTGAAGAGACGACAGACTGTCAAATACATAGAACGCATCCTTTCCCTCCTCAGCGATCCTGTCATGGATATCCACAGTAAACGCCTCAAATCCCTTATCGGGGTCAAACTCGCAGATCTTAAGTCCCTGTCTCGGTGTGAGAAGTGGTTCATGATCGGCGAAACGCATATAGATCAGATTTCTCCCGTCCCTGATCGCCTGCTCCGCAAACGGTACTGCAAAAAACTTAAAATCCTCCAGATCTGATACGCTCCAGACTACGTTGTCCCCCATCCGGATATAATTTAACAGTTCATCCATTCCCTGCAGCCCGCTCTTTATCTTGTCAAACGCTCCCATCTTATACCTCCTTTGCCGCAAAATAAAAGCAAGGACACTTTTCCCTAAGGTAAAGCATCCTCGCTTTCGTTCAACTTATATACTCTTTAATTATAATTGCTTCGTATTTATTTCTCAATCAGTTTTTTACTCTGAATCAAATTTCCGTTTACCATATTTCAGCCTCCTTGTGAAAATGTGGTGCAAAGAGACTGTTGCTGTCCTGACAACACACCTCACACTGCACTTATTTCTTCCGGCTCTTTCTTCGGAACCTTCCATAAGCTCTCAGTTCTCTAAGCAGCTCCTTTCTGGCTTCTTTCTTTGTCATGCCTGCATATTTTTCTTTTATATCATTTCTGATCTGTCCTGTCTGTATATCGGTCAGCATCCACTCAATGGCATCTTCCTCTTTGACCTTATATTTTTCGAGCATGTAGCGGGTATAGATATATCTGACGTGATAGCCCCTTTTTCCCATATCTTTCGTAGCGGAACGGATCGCATACGGCACTTTACCGTTCTCACTCTCGAAGACAAACCCGACCTTTGCCCCGGTAGCGAAAATGAGGGTCTTGTCTTTGTAGTCCGACGCCTTTCTGCACTCTACATTTTCGTATGTTTCAAATCTGCTGACGCACCTGCAGCAGCCCGCCTTTGTATCGTCGTAAAAAATAATCAGTTTTTCCATACATATACCGCCTCCCTATAAGCCCTTTTCTATCAATTTGTCAATGTGATTTCACATTGTCTTCACGTTTTTGCTAAAATTGCGTCACACTCCTCCTCTATATTGTTTTATAAAAGAAAGGGGGAGTGCGTTGTGAGCAATTATGTTTATCAGTCGGATCAGCCTGATACGCCGTCCGATTCAGGAAATGTTTCGCATGAGAGAAAAGAGAACAGGAAACACAGCCGCAGCAGATTCTTATATGTATGTCTGTTTGTGGTCATAGCCGTACTTACCTTTACTTCGATACTCTTCCTGAGCGGCTTTATCAGTATAGATAAGGACAGTGGCAGTTTCCCTTCAGGTTCTTCCGCCGTCCAGATAATGGGACCACAGTATTAATGCGCGACCGATACTGTTCCGCTGCATGCATAGTGTGAAAAAGCATTACGCATGCAGTCTGCGTATGATCTTACAGATCACTTCATTTTCTGTCACAAGCGGTTTCTTATGTGTGAAAAACACGATTCCTTCTGTCGGGGAAAGCACAGTCGAAATCACATTTCCCTCATAGGGATGGACGATCTCGGCAAGGGGCGTTCCCATCCGCACTTCATCTCCGGGATGGCATAATCTCCTGTATATGCCGCCTGAAGCTGTCCGCACGGACGCCAGTTCTTCCTCGCCGATCACCGTAGAGATATAGCCGTTATGGCTGTTGTATTTTAATATCCCCATTCTGGTCAGGAAACGCAACACTGCGGATACCGCCTGCCGGGCAGATACTTCATCGATAAAATCTGTTTCTGTCGTATACAGGGAAAATGCATTGGTATCCCAGATCTGCCAGTTATAGTTCAGTGTTGTCGTATCAATGGGCCGGGGCTTTCTCACCACTACATAGGGCAGTCCGAACAGACCGGCAAGACTTGTGTTATGCCTGCCCGTGTCCATCATGCGGACATGAGGGATAAAATCTCCCGGCATATAGAAACTTGCAAACTGTATACCGTAGTCATAATCTTTTACCGTCCGGAATACGCCGTCCGCGATCCTCTGTGTCGTCTCTCCCTGATCGTATCCCGGAAACATCCGGTTGATGTCCGTATTGTCCACCGGCCAGAATCTCTTACCGATGTTCATGGCATGATGGTTGACAGAAGGTACCACAAGGATCTCCTTGCCGGAAGCAATGGCGTGGGACGCCTCAAGTTCTTCCAGTTTCCTTACGATCTGGGAGCAGACATAGAGCTGCTGCACTTCATTTCCCCGGATACTCCCCACGATACACGCCGATTTGCGCCCGTGTCCGAAGGTGTAACCGCTGATCGTGAGATCTTCCCTGTACGGGGATCCCAGCTTATATATTTCCGTCTTCCGCATTGTCATCCGCCTCCTCTTCTTTTTCTCTGCTTCCCAGTATCCTTCCCAGCAGTGAACCGCTGTAGACAACCGGATACTCTCTCCTCGTAAATACAAGCCCCGGGATCGGCGCTGTCACCGACTGCTCCACATCCCCGGTCAGAGGATTTAAGATCTCTCCAAGGAGCGCTCCTTCTTCCACCTGCTCACCGATCTTTACATGGGGTACATAGATTCCGGCGCTGTCCGCGTTCAGATATCCCACTTCACGATCCGTAGATACAATAGGCTCCCGAACTTCTTCCGCTTCGCCTTCCCAGACTCCCAGCTCTTTCATCACATTCAGGATGCCTTCCACGAGCTGATATCCGTATTTCTTTGTGATCCGCATACCCACACCCATCTCAACGACCAGCGTGGGCGTTCCGATACTGTTCAGACTGTAGGCGAGGGTGGACTCTAACACCGTGGCCGACGCGTGGACCCACACAAAATCCACATTGATCTTCCTGGCAAGCGGGACAAGGGTTTCCGCCGTCAGCTCATTGATCCGCACCTGAGGCAGCTCCATCAGGAAGATATTGCTGGCATGGATATCCACGCACAGATCCGCGTCTTTTAAATCTTCCATGAGCCCGTATACGACAGATTCCATCATGGGGCCCTCCGCGTTGCCCGGAAAGATCCGGTTCATATCCAGATCAAACATAGGGATTCCCCTCGTGATCGAATCGATCCCCAGCGGATTGAGCGCCGGATAGACATCCACGATTCCTTTCAGATAACCGGGTTCTGCCTTCAGCCTTCTGAGCAGCTCATAACACACAAACTGTCCTTCCAGTTCATCGCCGTGAGTCCCTGTCACGATCGCGATTCTCTTTTCATTCCCCGTGGGATGAGCCGGCATGATCCGGTTCTTCCGGATCATCAGTTTCTCGTCTACCGGCAGTTCCATTGACACTACTGTCTCTACCATCACTGATTTCCTCCACATTCACATATATTTTCTGTTCCTGAGATGCATTTCCCAGAAAGATTCCTTTGTCTACCACGCAGTCCGCGTAATCCCGCCCGTGAGCGAGCTTGATATAGTAATCATCGATATGCAGGTCATTGGTCGGATCCAGTCCGTACCAGCCTCCGT
>DWXK01000003.1 GCA_019119205.1 Candidatus Mediterraneibacter intestinavium | reverse complement strand
CAGAGCATCGGATCATCAATTATATCATCGAGAATCCGGACTCCTTTATCCATATGTCCATCGGAGATGCCGCAAAGTGTATCGGAACCTCCGAGCCGACCATCTCGCGGTTCGCAAGACACTGCGGATATGCCGACTTTAAGGAATTAAAAAATGCCATCCTGCTCCATCAAAGTGAGCAGAACTCCCCTTCCGGGAAACTGATCGCCACGCTGATCGATCAGGATTCCGGGACTACGGAAGGGTTTCTGCGATATCAGCAGGCATGTATCGAAAAGACGCTGTCTTTTCTCGACCAGGATCTGCTCTCCAGAGCAGTCTCAGCGATCCAAAGCGCAAAGACCGTTTATCTCTACGCAAAAGGAGCCTCTGTATCCATGGCAGAGCTCTTAAAGTTCCGCCTCACCCGGTTCGGCATCCGGGTCGTCCTTCTTCCTCCCGGAAGTTCCGAGCTTTTTGAATACATGAATCTTTTTACAGAAAGCGACCTGCTCATCCTGTTCGGTTTTCAGAAGACCCCCCGGGAGGCAGAAGTCCTTCTGTCCTATCAGAAAAAGATACACTTTCCGTGTATCTTCTTCACAAGCCGTCTATACCACGACCGCACAGAGGATGATATCATCCTCCTCTATGTATACCGGGGAGAACCTACCGAATACCATTCCATGGCTGCCCCGGCAGCTTTGATCGATGCACTGGTGGTGCGTCTTGCAGCCGAACTGGGAGATGCTTCCAAAGACCGGCTGGACAGTCTCTATCAGTTAAAAGAAGCCTACAAAACGGAGATTCCCCGCTGAGATCTCCGTTTTCATGACCTGGAATGCACTTTTTAACAGGATCCGTATTTCGGTTGTTCTCTCAGATCTCTGCACCTTTTAGCAGGACTGAGACGTAATCTCCTCCCAGAGCATGGATCTCTTTCAGGGAACGTTTCAGGATGCCTGCCGTCTCTACCTGAAATGCCAGGTTATCCGACATCTCGATCCTGCAGTTATTTTCCAGGATCTGTGCATACAGGTCCCTTACCGTATCCGCATTCCTCTCGAACACGTTGTAAACGCACCCGTACTGGAATGACTGGTGTGTATCACTCCCTGCCACCAGAGGTTTCCCAAGTTTCTGAGAGAGGTCTTTCATTTTCTTCCATGTCCCCTCCCTGTCCTTGGCAAGGTCCTTTCCGTTCACGTCCAGAAACTGGAATCGTTCCAGCAGTTCCGCCGGAAGTTCCGGGATATGCCCTCCCTCTCTGTATGGATGCCCTGCCCCGAAAAGGACAGGGTATTCTTTTACCATATCCGACCACTTCTCAAAGGACAGGAATCTCCCTTTCTCTTTAAAGGGTTCCAGCCTGAGGTTCATCTCCAGTATACAATCCAGCGGACCGATGACCAGTGTATGTCCGCCTTCCGCAATGTCCACTTCCATTCCCGGAAAGATACGGAACCCGTCCTCTGTCATCAGGCTGTCCCCCTCTCTGGCACACCGTCCCTCGATATAACGGTACACCTCCCGGAAGCCGAGCGTATTAAAATGCTCTGTCAGGCACAGGGCGTCCAGCCCGGCTCTCTTCGCCTCTCCGAACAGCCAGTCTGTATATTCCGGAGAGAACGGAAGTTTCTTTGCAAGTTTTGCGTGTGTATGAAAATCGATCTTCAAAGCTGCTTCACCTTCTCTTCTCTATAAAATATTTGACAGTCCGGAGATCCCGGCGCTTATCCCGACCCATGCCGCGGACAACACTATAAACAGGATGTCGCTGCGTGTCACCTTCAGCATTGCAAGTTTCATCCTTTTCACTTCCGGATCTTTCACAGAATACCTGTATCCTCTCAGTTCCAGGGCCTCCACCGTTGTCCTGGACCGCTTTGCCGTGTTGAGCATGAGCGGATAGAAAGACTGGATGATCATCCGGATCTGATAGAATAGATAGCGTATCTTTCCCATCAGAGTCTTATTCTGGGGCGGATTTCCTCTCAGCCGGTAGGAAAGCAGGATATTCTGGAATTCCTCCATCAGCACCGGAAGGATCCGATATGCAAAGGAGATGCTGAAGGAGAACTGTTCAGGACATCCGAACCACAAAAGACCATTCGCCAGCCGGTCCGGATCCAGCCCAGAAAAGACGGTGATCGATGCGAGCGAGACCACAGCAACTTTCAGCGTCATCACCAGAAGCGGGGCGATGGTCTCTGTATTTCCGCCGAAAAAGAGCGCCACGACAAACAGATATCCAGTCTGGGAGAACACGCCCAGGCAGAACAGAAAGAGTACCAGTGGAGCGATCCTCGCTGTCTTTGTTGTCGCTGCCACAAACAGGAACAGACAGAGCAGGAGCACCACATCGTCTAAAAACCACGGGACCAGACCGAAAAAGAGATACCATACAAGAAGGACACGGGGATCCAGCTTTGCGATCGCGGTATCGTCATTTCCATAAGCATTTTTCAACACCTGATTCCTCAGATAGTCTATAGATATCTTATCCAGGATATTTTCTGTCAGTTTACGCATACTGTTCACCTCTGAAATATTCAATAAACTCATCCACTGTAAAGCAGGGATCTTTTATCCCCAGTTCCCGTCCCATGTCATAGATCTGAGGAGGACGGATCCCTACCTGACCGCGCACATACATATCCGAAAATATCTCTTCCTTCGGTCCGTCCGCGATCACATACCCTCCGTAGAGCACGATGATCCGCTCTGCCCAGTCGCATACGAGCTGCATGTCATGCGTCGCGATCACGACCGTGTCCGTGATATCTTTCAGCATCGTCAGAGTCTTCATGATCTCTCTCCTTGTGGCGATATCCAGGTTCGCCGTAGGTTCGTCGAGGAGCAGCATCTCCGGATCCAGTGCTACGCCGATCGCCAGGGAGGCACGCCGCATCTGACCTCCGGAGAGGAGACGCCCGTCTCTCTCCGCCAGTTCTGAGAGGCGGAACATTTCCAGCAGTTCCTTTGTCCGTTTCTCATATTCCGGGATCTTTCTCACTTTCATGGCATACTCTATGTCTTTTTTGATAGAATCCTTTATAAACATCTCCTCCGGATTCTGATACACCAGAGAGATGGTCTTTCCCAGTTCTTCTTTTGACAGTTCACGGGTGAGCCTGTCCTTCACATAGACTTCTCCCTCTTCCGGATGCACCAGCCCCATCATCAGTTTCAGCATGGTAGATTTTCCCGCGCCGTTGGAGCCGATCAGAGCGATCTTCTCTCCCTTTCTGATCTCCAGGTTAAACCGGTCAAACACCTTGGGCGGTTCTCCTTTGACCGAGCGGTATTTTACCGTGACGTTGGAAAAACGTACCAGTGGTCCTCCTGATGGTCTCTTCTTTGTATCTGTTCTTTCCCTGCCCTGTTCCCGCCTCAGAAATGGAAGAAGGATGCGCTTTCCCTCCTCGATATTTACAGGCAGCCGTGTCCCTTCCGGCAGGATCCCTTCCACTTCCATGCGCCTCGCCGCGATCGTGACCTGAGGCGGAAAGATATCGCTCTCCTGAAGTTCATCCACCCTCCGCATCGCTTCCTCAGCCGGGAGTTTCCACTTCACGGTCCCGTCTTTTAACAGCATGACATTCTTACAGAACTTTGCGATGTACTCAGTGTGATGCTCGATGACGATGACTGTCTTCCCGTACACTTCATTCATCTCTTTGAGCACCTCGTATATCTTATCCGCATGAGCCGGATCGAGCTGGGCTATAGGCTCATCAAGGATCAGGATATCCGGGCTCAGAGCAGCCATCCCTGCCAGGGCGAGCAGATGTTTCTGTCCCCCTGAGAGCTGCCAGACATAATCCTGGATCTTTGACGCCAGTCCGCAGACAGACAGCGCCCTTCTCCCTTTCTCCTTGTGATCCGGCATGGCATAATTCAGACAGGCGAAAGAGGCGTCCTCCAGCACAGTGGGACAGACGATCTGATTCTCAAAGTCTTGATAGACATATCCCGCCTTTTTTGCCAGAGTCCCTATCTCCTGTCCTCTCGTATCCTCACCGTCGATCCGGACCACTCCTTCCATATCTCCCAGGATAAAATGCGGGATCAGACCGTTCAGCGTCTTACAGAGCGTAGATTTTCCGCAGCCGTTATTTCCCACGATAGCAATGAAATCGCCTTCTTCGATATCTGCGGATAGATTTCTCAAAGTGGGGGCATCTGCCCCCGGATAAGTAAATGTCAGATTTTTGATCTCTATCTTGCTCACGTTCTTCTCCTTCTGTCACGCCTTTTTCGTCTGAGACGCCCGGTTTCTTATCACTCCGGCTGCGACCAGTATGACGATCACCGCAACGATCATCGCGACTATGATAGATGTTGTATTTCCTGCCCATGCTGCCTCCCAGTCGATCAACTCATATCCGCCCGAGGCGAGCAGTTCTGCCAGGACCGCTGCAGCAAAGCCGACGATACAGAGGATCACCGTTTTGGGTGAGACCGCATTGCCGCCGAACGCCGTTTTCTCATCTCTCGGTTTCATACCGAGCAGAGGCTCGATCTTTCCATACAGTTTAGGTACAAGGTACATGGCAGGCAGCATACAGAAGAGGATCCCTGAGAACAGGATGTCATTGAGACAAGCAAATCCTTCTGTAAAGAAGACACTTTCAGGGAGCCCTGCCACCGCCTCAAAATCTTCTACTGCGAACTGCACTTTCAGGATATCTACGATACATCCCATCAGCTGCTGTACCGTCACGCCAAAGATCGATGCAAATGCGACCATTCCACGTTTTCTGGGATCTTTGACCAGCCTTCCCGCAAGGTAGACGCCGATGGTCACAGTCAGGAACTTCTCCAGTTCTCCAAGACCTCCGAACTGCCCCAGCATGATCTCACTGAAGACCAGTTCTCCTGTCGCCGCCCCCAGCGCTGCTGAGAGCGGGTCAAAGAGCATCGCCAGAGTCAGCGGGATAAAAAGAAAATATTCGACGGAAAATTCGACGATCCCCACCTGAAATGAAGGGATCAGTTCCGTGAACAGAGTTGCCAGCCCGTACAGGGACATAGATAGAACAAATATCATCATTTTCTGTGACTGTGTGATCTTGTTTCCGGGATTCATGATAATTTCCTCCTAATTTCCAATCAGATTTATCACTCCTTGTGACAAGGATAATTATACTCTTGTACTTTTCTCTCCGATATCATGCTCCAATAAAATGTAAGTAAAATTTTCGTAAATATATTTTTGTAATATTATTTTCATTCCCATCACAAAAAAGAGCAGCCATCCGGACCTGTCGGTCCGAAGGCTGCTCTTTTCTCACGATTCTATATCCTTTTCAGTATCAGTCTCTCTTCAGCTTACTCTGTCTCTGAGAACTGATCTTTCCCTACTCCGCAAAGCGGGCAGAGGAAATCTTCCGGCACATCTTCCCATTTTGTGCCCGGCTCGATCCCGTTATCCGGATCTCCTGCCGCTTCGTCATAGATGTAACCACATACATCACAAACATATTTTTTCATCTTTAATTACCTCCTGTCTTTTTACCGGGACCTTCCACTCTGCGGTCCCGTCCGGTTTAGGGAATGTTCTCTTCCCTGCTTTCCATGATAGCATAAGCGTTTTCTTTTTTCAACGAACGCACGAGAAATTTCTTTGCAAGATGTAACAGTTCAGCCCGCGCCATTCGAAAAGCGGAACTGTTACTGTAAGATCTTACGGCTCCTGTTTTGTCTCCTGCGCCGCCTCATTCTCTTTCGCTTCGCCTGGAGGCATATCATCGCGAAGCCCCAGTATGCCGTCGATCAGGATCTTCACGTCATCTGCGATATAATCAAATGCCCCTGCCTGGCACATGTTGATCACCACCATTCCGATGGGGACGGTCAGTATCATCCAGATCACTCCTCCCAGCCGATAGCCGATATAGAGCAGGAGCAGTGTCACCAGAGGATTTAATCCCACGCTGTCGCCTACCAGTTTAGGCTGGATGAGCTGATGGACTGCCTGAGTGATCACATAGATGATCACCAGTGCCGCTGTGAGTTTGTAATCTCCCATGAAAAAAGCATACACCGCCCATGGGATCATCGCTGTCCCTGTCCCGAAAAATGGCAGGAAATCGAGAAATGCGATGAGCAGTGCCACCAGTACAAAATAGCGCACTTTCAGAAACGCAAATCCGACCAGAAGGATGAGGAATACGACTCCCATGATCTTAAACTGTGCTTTAAAGTATCCTCCCACAGCATATTTCAGATTATCCATGACCAGAGTCATACGCTGCTCAACTGCCCGTGGCGCCGCTTTTTTCAGCCAGCTCAGCACTTCTTCCCGCTGGACTGTAAAAAAGTAGGCTGACAGGAGTGCGACAATGACAGAGATCAGATAGTATGGCACCCTTTTTGCAAAATTCCCTGCAGCAGTCACTGTGGGCTCACTGATGCCGGAGACCAGATTTCCCATATATTCATCCAGGTTTTGTATCACTGTGTTCCAGCCGTTCTGTATCCCTTCCGGCAGGCGCTCGAACAGTCCGGAAAGTGTTCCGCCGATCTGTCTTAATCCCTCCTCAAGCTGGGCATAGAGTTCCGGGAAATTCCGGACCAGGTCCCCCACCTCGGTCACTATCCTGCTGATCCCGAAGTAAAGGGCAAGGGCGATCAGCACGATCACGAGGATGACGATCAGTGCGGACCCCAGTTTCTTTACGATCTTCAGCCGTTTTTCAAGCCAGTTGACCAGCGGTGCCGCGATAGACGCGATGATCCAGCCGATCACGAAGGGCATCAGAAAAACGATAAGCCTGAGCCCGATGATGATAAATGCTGCAGTGGCAAGCAGGCTGAACAAAAGCCTGAGCGCCACCTGCCAGTACGGTCGTCTGTTCTCCATATTCTTCCTCCTTGTTCCCACAAAAGGGACCGTGCAGGTCTCTCCGGGCAGCTCCATTTTACAGGCGCTCTTCTTTCCCGGATATCACTTTATTTCACAGATGCTCTTCCTCTCCGGAAACTTCACCTGCGAGATACTCTGTCTCGATCAGGTCCCAGATCTCGTCTCTCCCCTGCTTTGTGACAGATGAAAACGGGATCATCTTTGTTCCCGGCAGGAGTTTCAGACCATCACGGAGCATCTTCAGATGCTTCTGGATCTGACTTCTCTTTATCTTATCCAGTTTTGTAGCGATTATGACAGGCTCGAACCCCTGCTCCACCACCCACTGATACATCATCTTATCGTTGGCGGAGGGTTCATGCCTGATATCGATGAGCAGGAACACCGCCTTTAACTGCTCCGAGCCGTGGAGATAGCCCTCGATCAGCTTTCCCCACTGTGCTCTTTCCTTCTCCGATACTTTTGCATATCCGTAACCCGGAAGATCCACCAGATACATCACATCATTGATATTGTAAAAATTGATGGTCTGAGTCTTCCCGGGCGTTGCCGAGATCCTTGCGTAAGATTTCCGGTTCATCAGCGCGTTGATGAGGGACGATTTACCTACATTGGATTTTCCCGCAAACGCGATCTCAGGCTTATCATTTTTCGGCAGCGGGCTTGTGATCCCGCAGACCGTCTCAAGATTTATGTTTTTGATTACCATTGCATCCTCCTTCAGGTTCAGTCGATCAGCGCGGCGTTCAAGACCTGATCCATATGCTCCATATAAAGTATCTCAAGTCCCTTTGTGATCTCTGAAGACAGTTCCTCCACGTCCGCCCGATTATCTTTCGGGACGAGCACGGTCCGGATCCCCGCGTTCTTCGCCGCCAGGAGTTTCTCCTTCAGTCCGCCGATGGGAAGCACTCTTCCCCGCAGTGTGACTTCTCCTGTCATCGCCAGGTCTGCACGGACTTTTCTTCCCGTCACCGCCGACAGCATCGCCGTGGACATTGTGATCCCGGCGGACGGACCGTCTTTGGGCACAGCTCCCTCCGGGATATGTACATGGATATCGTGCTTCTCAAAGAAATCATCCGGGATCTCAAACTTTCGGCTGACGGAGCGGATATAGCTGATCCCGGTCCGGGCGGATTCTTTCATCACATCGCCAAGCTGGCCTGTCAGCATGATCTCACCCTTGCTTGGCATGACATTGACCTCGATCTGAAGCGTATCGCCTCCCACACTGGTCCACGCAAGCCCCCTTACTATACCGGTCTCCGGCTCCGGATTCGCCATCTGATAACTGTACTTCTCTTTTCCCAGGAATTTATGGATATTCCTGTCTGTCACCGTGATCTTCTTTCTGTCTGTAGTCAGGATCTCTTTTGCCGCTTTCCTGCATACATTGCCGATCTCACGTTCCAGCTGGCGCACTCCCGCTTCCTTCGTATAGTTTCGCGCCATTTTCCACACCGCATGACGGCTGAAGGAAAGCTGACCTGCGGTCAGGCCGTTGTGCTCCAGCTGCTTCGGGATCAGATGCTCCATGGCGATATGGAGTTTTTCGTTCTCTGTATAGCTGTTGATCTCGATCACCTCCATACGGTCAAGGAGCGGACGCGGGATCGTCTGGAGGGTGTTTGCCGTAGTGATGAACATCACTTCCGAGAGATCGAGAGGCACTTCCAGATAATGATCCCGGAACTTACAGTTCTGCTCGCTGTCCAGAACCTCCAGAAGGGCAGAGAACGTATCTCCCTTATAGTCTGTGCTGACCTTGTCGATCTCATCCAGGAGCATGACAGGGTTTTTCACTCCCGCAGTACGGATCCCGTTGGCGATCCTTCCGGGCATCGCCCCGATATAGGTCTTTCTGTGTCCCCGGATCTCAGCCTCATCCCGGACTCCGCCAAGAGAGATACGGACATATTTCTTCTTCAGGGCTTTCGCAAGGGAACGGGCGATGGACGTCTTTCCTGTCCCGGGCGGTCCCACAAGACAAAGGATCGGGCTCTCGCCTTTCTTCGTCAGTGTGCGCACTGCCAGGAATTCCAGTATCCTCTCTTTTACCTGTTCGAGTCCGTAGTGATCCTCATCCAGCACCTGTTTCGCATAGGCAATGTCCTCATTGTCCTTTGACGCTTTATCCCAGGGCATCTCCAGAAGAGTCTCAATATAAGTCCGGATCACCGCATTTTCAGAAGGTGAACCAAGGGAACTCTTGAACCTGCCGATCTCTTTTTGAAGCTTCTCCTTTACTTCCTGCGGCGCTTTCAGCTTCTTCACTGCATTCTCAAATTCTTCAGCGTCCGATATGGTCGAGTCCTCTCCAAGTTCCTCACGGATGAGTTTGAGCTGCTCTCTCAAGATATATTCCCGCTGATGCTTATCAACTCTCTCTTTTACTTTTCTCTGGATCTCTTCCTTGATATCTATGATCTGGACCTCATTTACAAGCTTAAACGCCAGTTTTTCATATCGATTCCAGAAATCCGTCTCATTCAGGATCTCCTGCTGATCCATATAAGGGATCGGAATGTTTGCGGCGATCTCATCTACGAGTTTCTTAAGCCCTTTGATATCCAGCAGCTGCGCCACAGCCTCTTTTGACAATTTCCGGTTCTTTGCCGCGTAGTCAACGAGCATGTCCTTCAGGCTTCTCTCCATCGCCTGAGTCTTAGAGTCCTCCGGCAGTTCCAGACCGGATTCATCTATGACTTCTACCTCCGCTCTCAGATAAGGATCTGACTGCTCGATCTTTCTCAGGATCCCCCTTGACTCACCGGATACGAGAACCCGGACAATGTGTTTCGGCAGCTTGATAAGCTGTTTGACTGTTCCCACCGTTCCCACTTCAAAGACATCTTTCTGTTCCGGTTCCTCCGTCTCCACTGATCTCTGTGTGACCAGAAATATCTTCTGTTCTTCTACCATAGCTTCCTGTATCGCCGCGATCGAGCGCTCTCGGCTCACGTCAAAATGAACGACCATCTCAGGTAGGATGGTCATCCCTCTGAGCGCGACCATAGGAAAACTTTTTATCTCATTATCCATTTCATCCTGCCTTCCCGATACTCAAAGGGGTCAGGTCCATCTGCAAAGGGATCTGACCCCTTTGAGTACCGCTCTTTAATAGTAAAGCGGACACAAGGTATTCCTGCCTTTGCGCCCGCCCTTTATACAGAGTCCTGCTCTGTCCTATGCACTCTCCGATGTCAGAAACGAGCGGCGTTCTTCGCCATCCCGCTCATAGAGAGGCTGACCCGTTCCAAGTACCGCTTCCTTTGTTATACGGCAGCCCTTGATCGTCTCGTCAGACGGGACAGTGAACATGGTGTCCATCATGATATTTTCCATGATCGCACGCAGTCCTCTCGCTCCTGTCTTCCTCGCCAGCGTTGTCTCCGCAATGGCATCCAGTGCGTCTTTATCAAACTCCAGGTTCACTCCGTCCAGTTCGAGGAGTTTCTGGTACTGTTTTACGATCGCGCTCTTCGGTTCCGTAAGGATACGGATCAGCGCCTCTTTGTCCAGCAGATCGAGAGACACCGTGACCGGAAGCCTTCCCACGAGTTCCGGGATCAGACCATACTTAACAAGATCCTGCGGAAGCGCCTCGTGAAGCAGCACATCCATGTCATACTCATGTTTTGCCGCGATCTCGGCATTAAATCCAATGGACTTTCTGTCCAGACGTGTCTCGATGATCTTATCGATCCCCTCAAACGCGCCGCCGCAGATGAACAGGATGTTTGTCGTATCGATCTGGATCAGTTCCTGATGGGGATGCTTTCGTCCGCCCTGCGGCGGTACAGATGCGACCGTCCCCTCGATGATCTTCAGCAGTGCCTGCTGAACGCCCTCGCCGGACACGTCCCTCGTGATCGAAGGATTTTCCGACTTTCTCGTGATCTTGTCGATCTCATCGATATAGATGATCCCGTGCTCCGCACGCTCGATATCTCCGTCAGCAGCCTGGATCACTTTCAGCAGGATGTTCTCCACATCTTCTCCCACGTATCCCGCCTCAGTGAGCGCGGTCGCGTCCGCGATCGCAAAGGGAACGTTCAGGATCTTTGCAAGCGTCTGTGCAAGGAGAGTCTTCCCGCATCCGGTCGGTCCCAGCATCAGGATGTTGCTCTTCTGCAGTTCCACACCCAGATCCTGTTCTGCCAATATCCGCTTATAATGATTATACACTGCAACAGAGAGCACTTTTTTTGCCTCATCCTGACCGATCACATAATCGTCAAGAAAAGCTTTGATCTCTTCGGGAGTGAGAAGATTAATATCATCCAGTGCCCTCCTGTCATTATAGTCCAGTTCTTCCTCAATGATCTCCGAACAGATGCCGATGCACTCGTCACAGATATATGTGCCGTTCGGTCCCGCGATCAGCTTGCGCACCTGTGCCTGGCTCTTATTACAGAAAGAACACCTTACGATATCATCCATCATTTTTCCTGCCATAAATGTCACCTCATATAACCAGTTAGTGGCTTACGATTACTTCGTCGATCAGCCCGTATTCCTTCGCCTCCTGCGCGGACATGAAATTGTCGCGCTCGGTATCAGCCTGGATCACCTCAAGCGGCTTTCCTGTATTCGCCGCCAGGATCTCGTTTAATTTCTTTTTTGTGCGGAGGATATGCTCTGCAGCGATCTGGATCTCTGTCGCCTGTCCCTGCGCGCCGCCGGACGGCTGATGGATCATGATCTCCGCGTTCGGAAGCGCGAATCTCTTTCCTTTCTTGCCTCCTGACAGAAGGAATGCGCCCATGCTGGCTGCCATTCCGATGCACACTGTGGAAACGTCGCATTTGATGTACTGCATCGTATCATAGATAGCAAGACCTGCCGTGACAGATCCTCCCGGGCTGTTGATATAAAGCTGGATATCCTTATCCGGATCGTCCGCCTCAAGGAAAAGGAGCTGTGCCACGACCACGCTCGCAGACACATCATTTACTTCCTCCCCGAGGAAGATGATCCTCTCTTTCAGAAGTCTGGAGTAGATATCATAGGATCTCTCTCCGCGGCTTGTCTGTTCAATGACATAAGGTACTAAACTCATAGATCATCCTTCTTTCTTCTTTTTCCAACAAAAGGTGTACCGCCGACGGCACACCTTTTGGATCAATCTTTCTCAATTAACCTTCTACAGCTGCCTCTGTGATCAGAGTCACTGCATCCTGAACTGCAATGTCCTCTTTCATCTGTTTCTTCTCGTTCTCTCCCATGAACTCTTTAAGCTTGTCAACTTCCATCTGATAGGAATCTGCCATCTTCTTGAGTTCTTCCTCGAGACGCTCATCAGATACCTCGATGTTCTCAGCGGCAACGATCGCCTCCAGAACGAGTCTCGTCCTGATCCTCTTCTCAGCCTGAGGCTTCAGTTCTTCCATCATCTTCTCTTCAGACAGTCCGGTGAACTGGAAGTACTGCTCAAGGCTCATGCCCTGCTGCATGATGCGGCGGGCAAAGTCGTCAGCCATCTGTCTTGCCTGCAGTTCAACCATTGGTTCGGGCAGATCGATCTCTGCGTTCTCCACGGCCTGCTCTACAGCCTGGTTCTCTTTCTTCTCTTTACCCTCGCGCTCCTTGCGCTCTTTGATCTTTCCTTTTACCTCTGCCTTGTACTGGTCAACTGTCTCGCTCTCTTCAGATACGTCGGAAACAAACTCGTCATCCAGCTCCGGAAGTTCTTTCGCCTTGATGGAGTGAACAGTGCATTTGAACACAGCGTCTTTTCCAGCAAGATCTTTTGCGTGATAGTCCTCAGGGAACTTCACATTGACTTCCATCTCTTTATCGATCTCAGCACCGATGAGCTGCTCCTCGAATCCGGGGATGAAAGAACCTGAACCGATCGTAAGCGGATAGTTCTCTCCTTTTCCGCCCTCGAACGCCTCTCCGTCAACAAATCCTTCGAAGTCAAGCACTACCTGATCCTTATCCTGTACTGCTCTGTCTGTGACATCGATCGTTCTTGCATTGCGCTCGCGCTCTTTGTCGATCTCTTCATCGACCTCTTTCTGTGTCACTCTCGTAGAGACTTTGTCTACTTTAAGTCCTTTATATTCACCGAGTTTGACCTCAGGTTTTACCGCCACTTCTGCAGTAAAGATAAACGGCTTGCCTTTCTCGAGCTGAGTCACCTCGATCTTCGGCTGGGATGTGATCTCCAGTTCGCATTCATCGTAAGCTTTTCCATATGCCTCTGATATCATATGATTTGCCGCTTCATCATAGAACACTTCCGGTCCGTACATCTTCTCGATCATCTGACGCGGAACTTTTCCCTTACGGAATCCCGGAAGGCTGATCTTGCTGCGCTCTTTCAGGTATGCAGCCTGAAGTGCCTTCTCAACATCCTCTGCTGACACCTCGATCGTCAGCTTTGCCATATTATGTTCTAACTTTTCTACCTGTAAACTCATTTTCTTCCTCCTTGATTACGCAAATTCATCCTTTGCAGTCATTAAAACAGTATAGCACACAACCCTGCATATTTCCAGTATTTTTTCAAGGTTTATGGCACATGATGACAGTTCAGCCTGCTCATGCCTGATAGACGATGGACTCCCTCACTTCCTCCGCCTTGTCTTTCCCCCGGAGGATCTCTGTCAGGCGCAGTGCAAACGGGATCGCAGCGCCCATCCCGCGCCCTGTTGTGATATTTCCGTCCGTCACGACCGGGATCTGATGCACGTCTGCTCCTTCCAGGCTGCCTTCAAATGTTGGATAAGAGCATGCCTTCCGTCCCTGGAGCATCCCCATCTCACCGAGGATACTGGGTGCCGCACAGATCGCAGCGATGTATTTCCCCTGATCATAAAATGATCTCAGAAGTTCATTTAAACCGTCGTGCTGTTTTAATGTCAAGGTTCCCGGCATGCCTCCCGGAAGCACCAGCATGTCAGCCTTCGCCGCATCCGCCCCGTCAAACAGGGCGTCTGCCTCGACCGTTATGCCGTGGGAGCCTTTGATCATCCTGTTTCCGGTCACTGACATCATTGTCACACTGACCCCCGCTCTCCTCAGGATATCCACGACTGTAAGCCCCTCAATCTCCTCAAAACCATCCGCCAGAAAAACGCAGACCTTCATAATATATTCCTCCTTTTTTATCCGATCATCTCATACTTCACAGTCTATCAAATACGCTTCCTAAATGCAATGGTTTACATTTGTTTCAACTCGTATTATTATGGTGATTAAGTTTATCGCGGGAGCATCTCTGACTCAGACAGGCTGCTTTCTGCAGACAGAAAAGGAGGCACATACAGATGGAGATCGAACGAAAATTTCTCATTGAGGATATGGAGGACCTTCCCTTTGACCCGAAGGGATACCCCTGCCGCAGGATCGAGCAGGGTTATCTCTGTACGGAGCCCGTCGTACGGATCCGCAGGGACAATGACGAATACTTCCTTACCTACAAGTCAAAAGGGCTGATGATCCGTGAGGAATATAACCTTCCTCTCACCGAGAAAGCCTACAGCCATCTGCGTTCTAAAGCAGACGGACGGATCATCGAAAAAACAAGATATATGGTCCCGCTCGAAGACGGGCTCACTCTGGAGCTTGACATCTTTGAAGGGAGTCTGGCTCCTCTCATCCTGGCGG